>JBAUTD010000071.1:0-9480 GCA_049582045.1 Burkholderiales bacterium | reverse complement strand
GGGCAGCATCGCCGCGACGCAGAACACGCCGACTCCCATGTAAGTCTGGCGCCAGCCGACCGTGGCGAAGTAGTGCTGCAGCACGGGCGGCCAGATCGCGCCCGCCACGTAGTTGCCGCTGATGCAGATCGCCACCGCGATTCCGCGCCGGCGCGTGAACCAGTGGGAGATATCGGCCACCAGCGGCGCGAAGGTCGCCGCGCTGCCGAGCGCGCCGATCAGCACGCCCTGCGCCAGGCTGAATTGCCACAGGCTCCCGGCGGCGCCTGCGGCGACGAATCCGACGCCCAGTGCCACGCTGCCGAGCAGCGCCGGCGCCATCACGCCGAAGCGGTCCGCCAGCCGCCCCATCAGAATACCGCCCAGGCCGAAGCCGACCATGGTCAGGGTGTAAGGCAGCGACGCGTCGCCGCGCGCCACGCCGAACTCGGCCTGCACCTGCGGCAGCGCGACCACGACCGCGTACATTCCGGAGCCGCCGAGGGTCATCAGCAGCAGGGCGATTCCGAGTCGCACGCAGGGGTACATCTTCGGTCCGTCAGTCCGGTGCAAAAGGGAGCGAGTATCCCAGATTAGAATCGGGGCTCCAATCGAGGGGAAGCGCCATGCGGATCGAGCTGCTGCTGCACGTGTTGTCGGACGTGGTGTGGGTGGGTGGAATGTTCGTCGCCTACCTGGCGGTGCGGCCCGCTGCGGTCGAAGCGCTCGAGCCGCCGCAGCGGCTGAGGTTGTGGGCGGGGATCTTCGTCCGCTTTTTCCGCTGGGTGTGGCTGGCGGTGATCCTGATCCTCGGTACCGGGTTCTCGATGATGGGGCGGATGGCCCCGGTGCCCGGCTACGTGCTCGCGATGGCCGCCATCGGCGTGCTCATGAGCGCGATATTCATGCACGTGTATTTCGCGCCGTTCGGCCGCCTGAAGCGCGCGGTACAGCACGAGGACTGGAAGGCCGGCGGCGCCGCGCTCGCCCAGATCCGCGTCCTGGTGGGGGTCAACCTGGCGCTCGGGCTGATCAACGTCGCGGTGGCGGTGCTCGGTCCGCTGCTCTAGGCTTGCGCGCGATGCAACTGAGCGCCGAAGAGCAGGCGATGCTGCGCGGCGCGCACGGCCCCGCGGTCAAGCAGGCGATCGAATACCAGATCAAAGTGGGCGAATTCTGGGGCGCCGAGCGGCTGGTGCCGGTGACGAACGTCCACATGATGGGCGACATCGAGGTCATGGGCGACGGCGGGCTGAAGTGGCTCGAGTGTGCCGCCGAGCAGAAGGCGCGCTGCGCGCTCAACGTCACCACCAATGCGCGCTCGTTCGACTTTGCGCTGGTGGAGCGGCTGCAGCAGGACGCGGGCGAGGCGGCCAAGGAAAGGAAGCTCATCGGGCTGCTGCAGCGGATGAACGTCGCCACGACCGACACCTGCATCAACTACCAGACGCTCTACCAGCCCCACCTGGGCGAGCGCGTGGCCTGGGGCGACACGGGTACCGTGATCTACGCCAACTCGGTGTTCGGCGCGCGCTCCAACTTCGAGAGCGGGCCAGCGGCGTTCGCCGCGGCGCTCACCAAGCGGGTGCCGGAGTACGGTTTTCAGCTCGACCGCCACCGCAAGGGAACCTTCGTCGTGAAGCTCGAGGCCGACCTCGACGACCTCGCGGACTGGGGCGCGGTCGGCAAGCTGGTCGGCGAGCCGCACCAGAGCTATTTCGAAGTCCCGGTGTTCACCGGCGTGAAGCGCACGCCCGGCTCGGACGAGCTCAAGCACCTCGGAGCGGCGCTGGCGAGCTACGGCTCGATGGGGATGTTCCACATGGTCGGGGTGACGCCCGAGGCGCCGAGCATCGAAGCGGCGCTGGGCGGCAACCGGCCGCACAGCGAGATCACGGTCACCAACGCGGACCTGGAACGGGTCTATCGCAGCTACCCCCTGGGCGACGGGAGCTGCGACCTGATCGTCTTCTCCGGCCCGCAGCTTTCGCTCTGGGAGCTGAAAGATCTCGCCGGGCGCTTCGAGGGGCGCAAGGTGAAGCAGGGCACCCAGGTGTTCGTCACCTCGTCCAACGGCGTGCTCTCGGCCGGGCGCAAGCTCGGCTACGTGCAGAAGCTCGAGGCCGCCGGGGCCACGCTGATGGAGGGCGTGTGCTTCTACATCCTGCAGAACCTGTCGCAGATGCGCCAGCGCAACGGCTGGACCAACATGATCTCCAACTCGGCCAAGATCGTGAACATCATCGGCGCACACCGCTTCAACACCATCCTGCGCCGCACCCAGGACTGCGTCGACATCGCGATCGAAGGGCGGCTGCGGTGAGCAAGGTGCTGGAGACCATCCTGGTCGAGCGCGCGTTCGGCGTCGTGGTCGAGGGCGAAGCGGTGGTGTCCGAAGAAGGCTTCAGTCCGCGCTACGACCTCGACCGCTGGTCGGGCGTCATTACCAAGCCGGGGCACAAGCTCGAGGGCACGCGGATCACGGACAAGATCTGTTTCTTCCCGACGGCGAAAGGCGGCATCGCCGCCGGCTGGGCCTTCTACGACATCAAGTGCAAGGGCATCGCGCCCAAGGCGTTGGTGTTCGGGGTAACCAACCCGGTGATGGTGCAGGGCGCCGTGTTCGCCGACATGACCATTACCGAGGGCTGGTCGAGAGCCCCGCGGGAAGTGATCCGAACCGGCGACTGGGTGCGGGTCGATCCCGCACGCCGCGTGATCGAGTTGTTGAAGCGCAGCTAGCTAGTGATGGAGATCCGCAAATGACTGCAAAGCGCCTTTTTCTCGAGATCGGCAGCGGCAACGACCTGCACGGCGGCGACTACACCAAGGCCGCGGTGCGCGCGGTCGAGGACGCCATGCATCACAGCTCGCTCGCGCTGTTTCGCAGCTTCGGCGTCGATCCGAACTCGATGCAGGTCGAGGTCATGATCGGCGTTCAGCAACCCGACAAGGTCGACGCCGCTGCGGTGGCGCGCGCGTTCCCATACGGGAAGGTCACGGTGAAGTCGGTGCTGGGCGGACTGGACGTGCCCGACGAAGGCAGGCGGGAGCCGACCGTGATCGCAAGCGCCGCGGTGGTGGTGCGCCTCGATCCCGCGCTGCTGCGTTGAACCGATA
This sequence comes from Burkholderiales bacterium, assembly GCA_049582045.1. GTDB lineage: Bacteria > Pseudomonadota > Gammaproteobacteria > Burkholderiales > SG8-39 > DAHVFK01. The sequence goes on along the minus strand of JBAUTD010000071.1, from coordinate 6,381 downwards.
AAAAATACCTTGCGTGCGCAAGGCATTTGAGCGAGCTTGGCTCCCCGAGTAGGGCTCGAACCTACGACCTGCGGATTAACAGTCCGTCGCTCTACCGACTGAGCTATCGGGGATCCGGAAAACCCGCTATTTTAGGGATTTCCGGATAGCCAGGCAATCACGCGATGCGCTTTGCGAAAAGAAAATGGCTTTGGGCCCTGTTCGTTCTGTTCGGGCTCCTTGCCACGGCGCTCGTGGTGCCATTTCTGGTGCCGCTCGAGGGCTACATCCCGGGGCTGACCAAGCGCGTTTCGGACGCGATCGGCGAGCCGGTGTCGATTACGGACTTGCGGCTGCAGCTGCTGCCCACGCCGCGCGTCGCGATCATCGACCTCAAGCTCGGCCGCAAGAACGAGGTGAGCATCGAGCGCGCGAGCATTGTCCCTGACCTGTTGCTCCTCGTCTCGAGCGAGGTGGTGCTGCACGAGATCCGCGCCGACGGGGTGCGCATCAAGGCCTCGGCGCTCGAACTGCTCAAAAAGCTGCCGCAGGGCGGCGGCAGCGGAGGGGTGCTGGTGCGCAGGATCGTCCTTCGGCACGTGAATTACGAGCAGCGCGCTCTGCGGCTGCCTGAATTCAATGTCACGGTGGATCTGTCGGCCGTTCCGTCCGCGACGGTGGTGCGCGTATCGACCGACGACGGCCAGTTCAGGGCGACGCTCGCCCCGCAGGGCGATGGCCGATCGCACCTCACGGTTTCGGCACACAAGTGGCGCTTGCCCATTGCGGCCGCGCCGCTGCTTTTCGATTCGCTCGAAGCCGATGGCGTGCTACAGCACGGACGGCTGGATTTTTCTCAGGTAAACGGCAAGTTGTATGGAGGCACGCTTGTCGGCAGCGCGGACACGCGCTGGGGCGGGACATGGCGCATTGCCGGCAAGGCGCAGCTTGCAGGGCTTGAGTTGGTCCCCCTGCAGGCGGCACTCGGCAAACCCGCGCGATTGTCCGGACGGCTGAGCGCGCACGTGACTTACTCGGCGCTCGCCAGTTCGGGCGGGCAGCTGGGCTACGCGCTGGTGCTGGATGCGCCGTTCGAGGTTGCGGGCGGTGAATGGCACGGCGTCGACTTGTCGCGCATAGCGGAACTGCCGCTGGGCAAGCTGTCCGAGGGAGGCACTACCAAGTTCGAGCGATTGAAGGCAGACCTGGCGTTGCGCGGCAAGGACGTTCAGTTGAACAAGATCTGCGTGCGCTCGCCTTCGCTCACAGCGGCGGGCAACATCGCGATCGCGCCGGATCAGGCGCTGTCGGGCAAGCTCGACGTTTCGGTGGCGAAGACCAAGGGCTTCGTCAGCGCGCCGGTGGCGGTCTCCGGCACCACCGCAGATCCTTCTCTTTCGCTCACCAAGGCGGGCGTGATCGGCGCGGTGATCGGTACCGTCCTGCTGCCCGGGATCGGGACCAGTCTCGGCCTCTCCGCGGGCGGGCGCCTGGAGGGCAAGACCGAGTGCCAGTAGGCTAGCCCGAGATCACCTTGGCGATGGCGTCGGCCGCGTAGTCGATGTTCTTCGAATTGAGCGCGGCGACGCAGATTCGACCGGTGTCGATGGCGTAGACCGAATATTCCTTGCGCAGGCGCTCGACCTGGGCTTTCGTCAGCCCGGTATAGGAGAACATGCCGCGCTGCTCGACGATAAAGCCGAAATCGGCGCGCGGCGCCCGGGTGCCGATCTTCTCGACCAGCGCCTTTCGCATGGCCTTGATCCGGTCCCGCATCGCGCCGAGCTCCTGCTCCCAAAGCGCGCGCAGCTCGGGCGTGGCGAGCACGGTGGCGACGATCTGCCCGCCATGAGTCGGCGGGTTGGAGTAATTCGTGCGCACCAGGCGCTTGACCTGCGACAGCGCGCGTGCAGCCTCGTCGGAGCTGCCGGCAAGCAGGCTGAAGGCGCCGACGCGCTCGCCGTAGAGCGAGAACGATTTGGAAAACGAGCTCGAGACGAAGATCGGGCTGTAGGATTCGGCGAACAGGCGCACTGCATAACCGTCTGCGTCGATTCCGTCGCCGAACCCCTGGTAGGCGAGGTCGAGGAACGGCACCAGGTCCCGCCGCTTCACCGCCTCGAGCACCCGCTGCCATTGCTCGCGCGACAGGTCGACGCCGGTCGGGTTGTGGCAGCACGCATGCAGCACCACGATCGAACCGGCAGGCAGGCGCTCGAGCGCGCCCAGCATTCCGTCGAAGTCCAGGCCGCGGCTGGCCGGCTGGTAGTAGGGGTAGCTGTTGACGGAAAAGCCGGCGTTTTCGAACAGTGCGCGGTGGTTCTCCCAGCTCGGGTCGCTGATCCAGACCTGCGCATCGGGGTCCAGGCGCTTGAGCAAGTCGGCGCCGATCTTGAGTCCACCGGTGCCGCCCAGGGCCTGGACCGTGATGATGCGGCCGGTCTTCGCCAACTCGGCACCGAACACCAGTTCCATCACGGCCCGGTCGTAGCTCTGCAGCCCGTCTATCGGCAGGTAGCTGTGCGGCGGCGCCGCCTCGACGCGCTGGCGCTCGGCGCGCCGCACGCACTCGAGCAGAGGTACCTTGCCGTTGTCGTCGCAGTAAACGCCGACTCCGAGGTTGACCTTTTTCGGATTCTGGTCGGCGACGAACGCTTCGGTGACGCCGAGAATGGGGTCGCGCGGCGCCATCTGGATGGCGGCGAGGATTGATTTGCTCATGGAGGAGTTCGTCGGAGTGAGGTAAGTATTCTACCGGGCGACTCGCTGTGGGAAAATAATAGTTTTGCCGCCTCGTCGCGAATGGCGATCAAGACCTATCCCGGCAGCCCGTTCCGGCTGAACCAGATGTTCCCGCCGGCGGGCGACCAGCCCGAAGCAATCGACAAGCTTATCGAGGGCATTAACGACGGCCTGGCGTTCCAGACCCTGCTCGGCGTCACGGGTTCGGGCAAGACCTACACCGTGGCGAACGTCATCGCCCGGCTCGGCCGGCCTGCGCTGGTGCTGGCGCCGAACAAGACTCTTGCCGCGCAGCTGTACGCAGAGTTCCGCGAGTTCCTGCCGGAAAACGCGGTCGAGTATTTCGTCTCCTACTACGACTACTACCAGCCGGAAGCCTACGTCCCGTCGCGCGACCTGTTCATCGAGAAGGACTCGTCGATCAACGAGCACATCGAGCAGATGCGGCTGTCGGCCACCAAGTCCCTGATGGAGCGGCGCGACGTCGTGATCGTGGCGACGGTTTCGGCGATCTACGGCATCGGCGATCCTTCGGAATACCACGGCATGATCCTGCACTTGCGCCAGGGCGAAAAGGTTTCGCAGCGCGACGTCCTGGCGCGGCTGGTGGCGATGCAATACGAGCGCAACGAGCTCGACTTCCGGCGCGGTACTTTCCGCGTGCGCGGCGACGTGATCGACGTCTTTCCGGCCGAGCACGCTGAGCACGCGGTGCGGATTTCGCTGTTCGACGACGAAATCGAGAAGCTCGATGTGTTCGACCCGCTCACCGGCAGGGTGCTGCATCCGATGGCGCGCTTCACCGTGTACCCGTCAAGCCACTACGTGACGCCGCGCGAGACGACACTGCGGGCGGTCGAGGCGATCAAGGCGGAGCTGCGCGAGCGCATCGAGTACTTCCAGAAGGCCGGCAAGCTCGTCGAAGCGCAGAGAATTGAGCAGCGCACGCGGTTCGATCTCGAGATGCTGGCCGAACTGGGTTTCTGCAAAGGCATCGAGAACTACTCGAGGCACCTGTCGGGACGCAATCCGGGCGAGCCGCCGCCCACCCTTATCGACTACCTGCCACCCGATGCGCTGATGTTCATCGACGAGAGCCACGTGACGATCGGACAGCTCGGCGGGATGTACCGCGGCGACCGCGCGCGCAAGGAAAACCTGGTCGAATACGGCTTCCGGCTGCCCTCGGCGCTCGACAACCGGCCGCTGCGCTTCGACGAGTTCGAGAAGCTGGTGCGCCAGACGGTCTTCGTGTCCGCGACACCCGCGAACTACGAGGCGGCGAAATCGGCGCAGGTAGTGGAGCAGGTGGTGCGGCCCACGGGCTTGATCGACCCCGAGGTCGAGGTCAGGCCGGCCTCGACTCAGGTCGACGACCTGCTGTCGGAAATTTCGCTACGGGTGAACAAGCGCGAGCGCGTTCTGGTGACCACGCTCACCAAGCGCATGGCGGAGGAGCTCACGGATTACCTGGGCGAGCACGGGGTCAAGGTGCGCTATCTGCACTCCGAGGTGGACACGGTCGAGCGGGTCGAGATCATCCGCGACTTGCGGCTGGGAGAGTTCGACGTACTGGTCGGGATCAACCTGCTGCGCGAGGGCCTCGATCTGCCCGAAGTGTCGCTGGTGGCGATTCTGGATGCGGACAAGGAAGGGTTCCTGCGCTCCGAGCGCTCGCTGATTCAAACGATGGGGCGCGCAGCCCGTCACCTGAACGGCGCGGCGCTGCTATACGCGGACGTAATGACGGACTCGATGCGGCGCGCGATCGCCGAGGTGGAGCGCCGGCGCAACAAGCAGATCGCGTTCAACGCCCGGCACGGGATCACGCCCAAGGGCATTTCCAAGCGCATCAAGGATCTGATCGACGGTGTCTACGATTCGGACGAGGCGCAGACCCTGCGACGCGCGGCGCAGGACGGCGCACGCTACGACGCGATGAGCGAAAAGCAGATCGCGCGCGAAATAAAGCAGCTCGAGAGAAAGATGCTTGAGCACGCGAAGAACCTCGAGTTCGAACAGGCGGCGAGATTGCGCGATCAACTGGCGGAGCTGAAGAAGCACGTGTTCGGCGTCGCGCTCGCGTCCGAATAGCGGTGCGCGGCGTTCTCTTCGTGTGCACCGGCAACATCTGCCGCTCGCCGACCGCAGACGCGGTCATGCGGCGCATGGTGCAAAACGCGGGCCTCGCCCACGGCGTGCGCGTCGATTCGGCCGGGACCCACGACTACCATGTCGGCGAGGCGCCGGATGCGCGCGCGCAGGAGCACGCGCGACGCCGGGGCTACGACCTCAGCGGGCTGCGCGCGCGCCAGGTGGTGGCGGAGGATTTCGAGTCCTTCGAGCTGATCCTTGCCATGGACCGCGGACACCTCGCAATCCTGCGGCGCATCGCGCCGCCGCAGCACCGCCACAAGCTGCGCCTTTTCATGGAATTTGCGGAAAGCTGGCGGGCGGAAGAGGTTCCCGACCCGTACTACGGTGGGCCGGCAGGCTTCGAGCGGGTGCTCGACATGGTGGAAGCCGCAGCGCGCGGCCTGCTGACCGAGCTGGCAGGCGGAATCAGAGCGCCTTGACGATTCGCAGCGTGGTCGGATCCTGCGGAACGGAGGCGACTTCGAAACCGAGTGCGCGCGCGAAGCGCAGCATGGGCGGGTTGTTGCGCAGCACCAGCCCTTCCATGCTGCTCAGTCCGCGCTCCTGCGCGACCCGAATCAGCGCTTCCATCAGCAGGCCGGCAACGCCGCTCTTGCGCCAGGCGTCGCCGATCACGACGCCGAATTCGCAGCTCTTGCCGTCGGGGTTGACGACGTAGCGCGCCTCGCCCGCAACCTCGGTGTCGCTTCCATTGCCGTAAACGCAGAGGAAGGCCATGTGGCGGTCGTAGTCGACGTCGGTGAGGAAGTGGATCAGCTTGTCCGAGGGCGCTCCGACCCATTTGTGAAAGCGCATGTAGCGGCTCTCACCCGACACGCCGCTTACGAGGAAGTCGCGCTCGAGCAGATCGTCGTCGGCGCGGATCGGACGAATGACCACTTTGCGGCCGTCGAACAACGTACGCTCGCGCACCAGCCGGGAAGGGTACTCAGCCATGGGTACTCCGCGCTTCGCGCGCGCTGGCGAGCCGGCGCCTGCCGCCGGATCGCCAGCACGCGGCTACGGCTACTTTCTGGTCTCGATCTGAACCAGTTCGGGCTCCGCCTCAGCGGGTTGCGGCTTGCGCTCGCGGCGCGTACGTCCGAGGGCATGCGGCTGTTCCGGTTCGAGCTGCACCGTGCGTGCTTTCGACGGGTCGGTTTCGATCAGCACCAGTCCGGATTGGTCCAGCTCCGCCTCCGGCTTCGCTTTCGGCTCGGCCTTCGGTTCGGCCTTGGGCTCGAACGCCGGCATAACCGGGGGCAGCGGCTCATACGGAGCCGGAGCCTGGGCCTCGGCTGCCTGTTGCTCGATGACCGGCTCTGGCGCTGGCGCGGACTGCCGTACCGGAGCCGGCTCGGCAATCTGCGGCGCCGGAAATTCCGGCAGCGGGGGCGTGGTCACCGCGAGCACCGGTTCATTCACTGTCACCGTTACCGGTTCGGGTGCCGGATGCGCCAACGGTGCGGCCGTTTCGAGGGCGGCGCCTTGCGGCTGCTGCTGCTCGACACCGGCGGCCTGCTC
>JBAUTD010000070.1:0-2290 GCA_049582045.1 Burkholderiales bacterium | reverse complement strand
GTTCTTCAGTTCCTTCGGGTCCTTGGTGTCGATGATCTTGTGCTCTTCTTCCTTGCCGCTATCGAGCAGCTTGACCTTCGGCCCGGTGGTGATGTTCTTGATGATTTTTTCCTGCGCGTCGGCCTTGCCCTTGAGCTCCTTGGAGATCTTCTGCAGGCTGGGCCCCTTCTTGTCGCGGGTGGTCGAGTGGCACTTGGTGCACTCGTTGCGCTTGAACGTCTCCTTCGCTGCGTCCTCGTCGAACGCGTAGCTCGGCGTCGCAAGCGCCAGGGCCGAGAACGAGACCAGCAATCCGCCGATAACTTTCATGATGCTGACATTCTTCACTTTTCTCTCCTGTATCGAAATAGTTGTCTGTAGATGCATTGATTCGCATCAACCCGTTACGAATCCCACGATCACCAGCGCGAGCAGCCAGAGGCCGGTCGCGATCAGCACGAGCCCGAGGATCGTCGAGCCGAGCTTCATCGGCCGCGAGGGCTCGTCGACCAGGTACTTGTCGAGCTCGCCCGAATCGAGCAGCCGCTTGTACTGCAGCGGGTGCTCGCGCCGGTACTCCTCGAGCGACATCGAGCCGGTGAACATCACCACGTCCGGCGGCGGCAGCTTGTCCGGGCGGAAGTGGTTGTTGAAGAAGTGCACCGTGAACAGGAACACCGCCGCGAGGAACGCTTCCTCGCCGTGCACCAGGGTCGCGACGTTCAGCACCCAGCCGGGCAGGTACGCCGCGACGTAGGTCGGGAACGCGAGCATCATGCCGCTGCCGCCGATGATCGCCATGCCCCAGAACACCGCCCAGTAGTCGAATTTCTCCCAGTAGGTCCAGCGGTCGAAGCGGGGCTTGGGCCCCTTGCCGAAGAACCACTTGAACATGCCGATGATGTCCTTCAGGTCCTGCCACGACGGCACCAGCGACTCGGGACCGAACCACCTGAAGGTCTTGCGGTTGCGCCAGAGGTGGGCCGCCAGGTAGACCAGGTGCAGGAAGAAGATCCCCAGCATGGTCGCCGCCGCGGTGCGGTGGACGATGCCGGCGATGTTCGGCCCGCCGAACGCGGCCATCACCGCGCGCGCCCAGCCGGTGTACGAGTAGAAGGCCGCCATGCCGGTCAGCACCAGCACCATCACGCTGATCGCGAACACCAGGTGCGCCAATCGCGTGATCGGCCCGAAGCGCCGCAGCTGCTTGCCCGCGGCCTGCGGCAGCTCGTCGACGCGCACGTGCGGACGGCTCGCGCGCGCCTTGCGGTCCTTGAACTCGCGGTAGTACCAAAGCGCCGAATGGGTCCAGAAGAAGATGAACACGCCTCCGAGCAGCGCCCACATGAGGCGCGCCGCGACCCACATCTGGGGATAGCGCTCGTAGTCGTGCGTGTTGGCGTGAGGCCCGAAGGTCATGAAGCCCGCGGTGGCCTGGTCCATGCCCTTCTTCGGCGTATGGCACTGGCGGCAGGTCGCCAGCCGGTGCTTCGGGCTCACCTTGGAGTTGGGGTCGTCGACCTTGAGGATGTTGTGGCTGCCGTGGCAGTTGTAGCACTTGGCGGTGTAGGTGTAACCGAGCTTGTTGACCTGGCCGTGGTAGGTATCGGCGTAGCTGCCCAGGTTCTCCTTGTGGCAGCTGCCGCAGCCCTCGACGATGCCGAGCATGAACGCCTTGCTGGCGGTCGGCTCGATCGAATGGCTGGTGTGGCAGTCGATGCACGTCGCGCCCTTCGGATCCTTCTTGTCGACGATCAGCTTGCCGTGCACCGAGCCGCTCCAGTCGTCGAGCTCGTCGGGGTGGCATTTCTCGGCGCAGCGCGCCGGAACCTCGAGGCGCCATGCGCCCTTGCGCGCGGCGCTGCCGGCCGGCGGCACGTCGAAGAAATGGGTGTTGTGGCAGTCGTCGCAGACGGCGCGCGGCGCGCCCGTCTGCTTGTCCAGCTTGGCGTGCGCCGATTTCTTGTAGGCCTCGATGTTCTGCACCACGACGCCGAGCCGCGGGTGCTCCTTCGCAGTGCCGGCTTCCTCGGTCGCCTTCCACAGGTCGGTGTGGCACTGGATGCAGTTCGGCTTCGGCGCGGATCCGAGCTGGTGCGGCGCCTTGGCGTCGACGATCTCCTTGTGGCAGGCGACGCATTCCATCTTCGCGTGCACCCCTTTCGCGTACTTGTCCGGGGCGATCGCGAGCAGCGCGTGCGCCTTGCCCTCGGCGTTCTTGACCTCGATCTTTTCCTTGCCGTTGTGGCAGGCCTCGCAGGCGGCGTTGTCGAGCCCGGCGGGCGCGGCGGCCAGTGCCGCGCCTTGTGCG
>JBAUTD010000069.1:0-1893 GCA_049582045.1 Burkholderiales bacterium | reverse complement strand
CCTGCTGGTCGCCTGCGGCGCCGCCGCGGGGATCACTTCCGCGTACAGCGCGCCGATCGGCGGCGCGCTGTTCGTGTCCGAGATCGTGCTCGGCTCGATCGCGATGGAGAGCTTCGGCCCGCTGGTGGTCGCCTCGGTGGTCGCCAACATCACCATGCGCGAGCTCACCGGCTACGCGCCGCCCTACCAGATGCCGCCGTTCCCTTCAGTGGTCGGTCCCGAGGTGCTCATCTTCGTGGCGCTCGGCCTGCTCGCGGGCGCCGCGGCGCCGCAGTTCATGCGCGTGCTGCAGCTCGCCAAGGCAGGCTTCGCGCGCCTCGGCCTGCCGCTGCCGCTGCGTCTCGGCCTGGGAGGGCTGATCGTGGGCCTGATCTCGGCGCGGGTGCCCGAGGTCTGGGGCAACGGATTCAGCGTGGTGAACTCGCTGCTGCACCACGACTGGCTCTGGTCCATGGTTCTGCTGGTGCTTGCATCGAAAATCCTGACTACGGCCTCGACGACGGGCTCGGGTGCGATCGGCGGCGTGTTCACGCCTACGCTGTTCGTCGGCTCCTCGCTCGGGCTGCTGTTCGGCCAGGGCGTGCACGCGTTGTGGCCCCAGGCGACCTCGATGCCGTTCACCTACGCGATCGTGGGCATGGGGGCGTTCCTCGCCGGGGCCACGCACGCTCCGCTGATGGCGATCCTGATGATCTTCGAGATGACGCTCAGCTACCAGGTCGTGCTGCCGCTAATGCTCGCCTGCGTGGCGGCCTACTTCGTCGCGCGCGCCGTGCGCGAGGAGTCGATGTACGAAGTGACGATCCATCGCAACCAGGAGGAGCGCGCGCTCGCGCGCTGGCGCGGACTGCAGATTTCGGAGCTGATCAAGCCAGCCGTGCCCACCGTGCCGGCGAGCGCCAGCTTCGACCAGATCGAGCGCGCCTTCCTCGAGCACCCGGTGCGGTTCGTCTACGTGGTCGACGAGGCCGGCCGGTTCGGCGGCGTCGTTTCGCTGCACGAGATCAAGCAACGGCTGCTCTCGCCGCAGGGCGCGACCGCGCCGACCGCGGGCGAGCTGATGCGAAGCGAATTCGCCGTGCTGACCCCCGAGACGGCCCTGGGCGACGCGCTGCAGATGTTCCTCACCCAGGGCACCGAGCGCCTGCCGGTGGTCAGGAGCGCATCCGACCGACATCTGCTCGGGGTAATCTCGAAATCCGACCTGCTACTCGAGATTCAAACTCTTACGGGCTGAGCGGAGGCGTCGCGTCGCCCGGGCCGAGCGGGCGCTGCATGATCACGCTGTCCACCCAGCGGCCGAACTTGAAGCCGACCGAGCGCAGAGTGCCTACGCGCAGAAAGCCCTGGCTCGCGTGCAGCGCGACGGAAGCCGCGTTGGCGCTGTCGCCGATCACCGCGACGAGCTGCCGGTAGCCGAGTCCCGCGCAGCGTACGATCAGCTCGCCCAGGATCGCGCGCCCGACGCCGCGTCCGACCATGTCTGCCCGGACGTAGACCGAGTCCTCCAGCGCGTAGCGGTAGGCGGAGCGGGGCCGGTAGGGGGCGCAGTAGCCGTATCCGGCCAACTCGCCGTCGAGCTCCAGGGCGAGGTAGGGCAGGCCGCGCCCGACGATGTCGTCGAAGCGCCTTCGCATCTCCCCGGGCACGGGCGGCGTCTCCTCGAACGAGGCGAGCCCGTTCAGGACGTGGTGCGCGTAGATCGAGTGGATCGCGCCCAGGTCCGCCGGCGTGGCAGGCCTGGGCAGCAGTTCACCGGGCGGCACGCGCTCAGCTCTTGTAGTCGGACGCTTCGCGCTCGAGGAGGCGCTTGAGCGCCTCGAAGTGCGCGCCGGCGTACTTCGGCGTGTCGGCCAGGATCGCGCGGTAGGTTTCGCGCGCGACCTCGGGCCG
>JBAUTD010000068.1:0-2878 GCA_049582045.1 Burkholderiales bacterium | reverse complement strand
AGTTCGTCGCGTTCCTCAAGGACCTGATCGCCGAGCGAAGAAAGCATCCGGGCGACTACGACGCCGACGTGCTCACGCGCCTGATCCAGGGCGAGAAGGACGGCGAGCGCCTGACCGAGACCGAGCTTTACCACCAGTGCATCTTCATGCTCAACGCCGGGCACGAGACCACCACCAACCTGATCGGCAACGGCACCTGGCTGCTTCTCAGCCATCCGGCCGAGCTCGCGCGCCTGCGCGCCGATCCCGCGCTCGTGCCCAGCGCGGTCGAGGAAATGCTGCGCTACGAAGGGCCGATCCAGTTGAACAACCGCCGCCTCACCGCGCCGATGGCGCTTGGCGGCAGGGAGCTCCCCGCGGGCACCTCGATCACCATCGGCATCGGCGCGGCCAACCGCGACCCCGCGCAGTTTTCCGACCCCGAGAAGTTCGATGCCGCGCGCAAGCCCAACCGCCACCTCGCCTTCGGCCAGGGCGACCACGCCTGCGCCGGCATGAACGTCGCGCGCATGGAAGCGCGCATCGCCTTCTCCCGCCTCCTCCCCCGCTTCCCGAAATTGGAACTGGCAGGAGAGCCCCAACGCGACCGCCGCATCCGCTTCCGCGGCTTCAAAACCCTCCCGGTCCGCACCTAAACCGGGGACAGACCCCGATTTCCCTCGCTAGCTGGCTGTTTCTTCGGCATTAAGTCGAAGACCTGTCCCCGATTAGGCGAGCACCGGTCAACCAACTCGCGGCGGGAATCGTTGTGCGCTCATGCCCCGACATGCGCGCGCAATCCTGCCCGAGGTGGCCGTACACATCATCCAGCGCGGCAACAACCGCTCGGCGTGTTTTCACCGCGAGAGCGACTACCTGGTCTATCTCGATCACCTGCGCGAGCTCTCGCGCCGCCACGGTTGCGAGATCCACGCCTATTGCCTGATGACCAACCACGTCCACCTGCTCGCCACGCCGCTGGCGGCGAACGCCTGCGCGCTGCTGATGAAGAACCTCGGCCAGCGCTACGTGCAGTACGTCAACCGCAGCCGCGAGCGCACTGGCACCCTGTGGGAGGGACGCTTTCGCTCGTGTATCGCGCAGTCCGATCGCTACGTCCTCGCTTGCTACCGGTACATCGAGCTCAATCCGGTGCGCGCCGGCATGGTCGCGCGCGCCGGCGACTATCGCTGGTCAAGCCATCGCGTAAATGCAGGCGGCGCCCGCGAGACGTGCCTCGTGCCCCATCCGGAATACCTCGCCCTCGGTTTGGACCAGGACGCACGCCTCGTGGCTTACCGCGCGCTGGTCGACTCCGGCCTCGACGCTGCGCAGGTGGCCGAAATTCGCAGTGCGACCAACAGCGGCGGCGCTCTTGGAGACGCGGCGTTTCGCAGTCTCGCCGCGCGCGCCCTCGGCCAGCGCTTGACGCCCGGACGCGCCGGGCGTCCGCCGAAGCGCAAATCGGGGACAGAGCGCGACCCGATTCTTTCCGAATCAGCGCGTTAGTCAGCGAAATCGGGGTCTGTCCCCGGTTTACAATCCGGACTCGCATGAAAAACGCCAGCAGAACGGAAGACGTCCATATCGTCGCCTTCGAGGCGATGCCTTCGCCGCGCGAGCTGCACGCGAAGGCGCCGATAACGCCGCGCGCGGCAAAGACGGTGACCGAGGCGCGGCGCGTGCTGCAGCGGATCCTCGAGCGCAGCGACCCGCGCCTGTTCGTGGTGGTGGGGCCGTGCTCGATCCACGACCCCAAGGCCGGGCTCGAGTACGCCGCGCGCCTGCACAAGCTCGCGGCCGAGCTGTCCGACGCGCTGTATCTCGTGATGCGGGTCTACTTCGAGAAGCCGCGCACCGTCACCGGCTGGAAGGGCTACATCAACGATCCTCACCTCGACGGCTCGTTCCACATCGAGCAAGGCATGCAGCGCGCGCGAGAGTTTCTGCTCGCGCTGGCCGACCAGGGCGTGCCCGCCGCGACCGAAGCGCTCGACCCGGTCGCGCCGCAGTACCTCGGCGACCTGATCTCGTGGTACGCGATCGGCGCGCGCACGAGCGAATCGCAGACCCACCGCGAGATGGCGAGCGGCCTGTCCGCCCCGGTCGGATTCAAGAACGCCACCGACGGCGACACCGCGATCGCGATCAACGCGATCCGCTCGGCGCGCCAGCGCCACAACTTCCTCGGCATCGACCCGGACGGAAGATCCGCGATCGTGCGCACCGGCGGCAACCCCTACGGTCACATCGTGCTGCGCGGCGGCGCTTCGAGCCCGAACTACGACACCGCGCACGTCGCGCTGGCCGAGCAGGCGCTCGCGCAGGCGCGCGTGGCGCCCAACATCGTGGTCGACTGCTCGCACGCCAACTCGTTCAAGAAGCCCGAGCTGCAGCCGCTGGTGTTCAAGGACTGCATGCACCAGATCGTCGAGGGCAACCGGTCGATCGTCGGCCTGATGCTCGAGAGCAACCTGGTGGCCGGCAGCCAGCCGATCCCCGAGGACAAGTCGAAGCTGATCTACGGCTGCTCGGTGACCGACCCGTGCATCGGCTGGGAGACGACCGAGACGCTGCTGCGCGAATCCGCCGCCGCGGTCGGCAAGGCGCTGCACAAGCGCGTCAAATAGGGCGAGACTCCGCCTCCATGCACCCGCGCATCGTTCCAGTGATCCTCTCCGGCGGCAGCGGGAGCCGCCTGTGGCCGATGTCGAGGAAGCTCCTGCCCAAGCAGTTCCTGCCGCTGGTGACCGAGCGCACGATGCTGCAGGACACCGCGCTGCGCCTGGACGGCCTCTCCGACTGCGGCGCGCCGATGCTGGTGGTCAACACCGAGCACCGCTTCCTCGCCGCCGAGCAGCTCGCGCAGGCCGGCGTCGCGCCGCGCGCAGTGCTGCTC
>JBAUTD010000067.1:0-2730 GCA_049582045.1 Burkholderiales bacterium | reverse complement strand
GCCCGAGCCCGCGCCCTACGCGGGCCGGCCCGAAGTACGGGCTTTCATCCGTCAGATGGTGAAGCGCCACGAGTTCGACGCGCGCGAGCTGCAGCAGCTGTTCGCGCGCGCGAAGCGCGAGCAGGCGGTGCTCGACGCCATCCGGCCGGCCTCCTCCGAGGCCGATCAGTCCTGGGAGATCTACCGCAGCATCTTCGTCAACCCGAAGCGCATCAGCGCCGGATTGGAGTTCTGGTCCCGCTATGGCGACGTACTGGCGCGCGCGCAGCGCGTCTACGGCGTGCCGGAGGAATACATCGTCGCGATCATCGGCGTCGAGACGTTCTACGGACGCCACACCGGCCGCTGGCGCGTGGTCGATGCGCTCGCCACGCTCGCCTTCGACTATCCGCCGCGCGCCGAGTTCTTCCGTCGGGAGTTGGCCAACTACCTGCTGTACACGCGCAAGGCGGGGATCGACGTATTTTCGGTGAAGGGCTCTTACGCGGGAGCGATCGGAATTCCCCAGTTCATGCCCGGCAGCTATCTCAAGTACGCGGTCGATTTCGACGGCGACGGCGTGGCGGACCTGAGCAACAGCGCGGCCGACGCGATCGGCAGCGTCGCCAACTACCTGAAGCAGCACGGCTGGCAAAGCGGCGAAGCGGTCCAGTACGAGGCGCGCATCAGTGGCGACGGGTTCCGCTCGTTTCTCGACGGCGGCCTGCGGCCCCGCCATCGGCTCGCTGAGCTGGCCAAGGCGGGGGTGATACCGGTGGGCTCGGCCGAGCGGCCGGGCGAGGACACGCGCGCCGTGCTGCTCGAGCTTGAAAGCCCGGAAGCGCAAAGCGAATACCGACTCGGTCTGCAGAACTTCTATGTCATCACCCGCTACAACAACAGTTCGTTCTACGCCTCCGCGGTAACCGATCTCGCGAACGCGCTGCGAGCGGCGCGCGACGTCCGTTCCCCCTAGAAGAGCTCGCTGCCTGACACGCCGCGCCGGCGCAGGATCGCGCGCAGCCTCTCGAGCGCCTCGACTTGGATTTGCCGCACACGCTCGCGCGTGAGCCCGAGCTCGCCCGCCAGCGCATCGAGCGTTGCGGTCTCTCCGTTCGAAAGGCCGTAGCGGCGCTCGATCACCATGCGCTGCTTGTCCCCGAGCTGCGTCAGCCACTTGCGCAACAGCGCTTCGGTCTCGTGTCGCGCAAGCACCGTCTCGGGCGGCAGCGCATCCTGCGCGGCGAGCGATTCGCCCAGCGACAGCAGCGGATCGACCTCCAGCGGCGCGTCGAGCGAGACCGTGTGCTCGGCAAGCGACAGAACGGCGCGCACTTCCTCTGCCGGACGGCCGACCAGGTGCGCGATGTCGTCAGCGCCGACGGCGTGCCCCGGCTCGCCGCCGACCGCGGCTTCGAGGTGCCGCTTCGCGCGCAGCAGGCCGTGCAGGTCCTTCGTCACGTGCACGGGCAGCCGAATGGTGCGCGCCTGGTTCATGACCGCGCGCTCGATCGCTTGCCTGATCCACCAGGTGGCATAAGTCGAAAAGCGAAAGCCGCGCTCCGGATCGAATTTCTCGATCGCGTGCATCAGGCCCAGATTGCCCTCTTCGATGAGGTCGGCAAGCGGCAGGCCACGATTGAGGTAGTGCCTCGCGATACTCACCACCAGCCGAAGATTGCGCTCGATCATCTTCTGGCGCGCAGCGAAGTCGCCGCGCTTGGCCGCCCGCGCGGCCTCCAACTCCTCGTCGTGCGACAGCAGCGGCCGGGCGCCGATCTCGTTTAGATAGATCCGGGTGACGTCGTACTGCAGATCGTCGCCCTCGGCCTCGCCCGGCGCTTCGGGCGGCACCTCCTCCCGTTCGCGGCTCATGCCTTGCGTCAGGAAGCCGGCCGGTCTCCCGGCAGGTATTTAAGCGGATCGACGGGCTTGCCCGACTTTCGGATCTCGAAGTGCAGCTTCGGCGTGTCCGAGTCGGTGTCGCCGAGGATCGCGATCCGCTCGCCGCGCTTCACGGTCTGACCTTCCTTCACCAGGATCTGGCTGTTGTGCGCGTACACGCTATTGAAGCCATCGTCATGCTTGATCACGATCAGCTTGCCATAGCCGCGGATGCCCGTGCCGGTATACATCACCCGGCCGGGTGCCGCGGCGACCACCGGGTCGCCGATCTTGCCGCCGATGTCGACGCCCTTGTTGCTCGACTCGGAAAATCCCGCCACGAGCTTGCCCTTCGCCGGCCAGATGAACGCGACGCCGCCTGCAGCGACCGAGGGCTTGGCGGCGGCCGTCTGCGCCGGCTGGGGCTGGGGCTGCGGTTGCGGCCGGACTTGCGGCGGCGGCGTTGCGCCGGGTGCAGTGGTGGTCTGATCGGCCTTGCTCAGCAGCGCGAGGTTCTCCTTCGAGTACGGCAGGCGCAGCGCTTTCGGCCCGGTCTTGGTGCCGCCGTCGCCGCCGCCCTGTTGTGCGACCACGGAGCTGCCGAGCGGGTGGGATTCGACCTGACCTGAACCGCGCGCTGCGCCGATGGTGACCACCGCGCTGCCGCGGTCCTCGGGCGGCGCGGTGAACAGGGTCTGGCCCACACTGATCTTGGTCGGGTCGTCCAGCTTGTTCCAGCGCGCGAGATCCCGGTAATCGACGCCCTGCTCCAGCGCAATGCTGTACAGCGTATCGCCGGGGCGCACGACGTAGGTGCCGGTGCCGGGCCCGGCGCCCGGGATCGGCGCCAGCCGCGCGACCGGGAGC
>JBAUTD010000066.1:0-1664 GCA_049582045.1 Burkholderiales bacterium | reverse complement strand
GCGCGGTGGCGAGCGGCGCGGGCAAGCTCCCGTTCAAGGGCGTGATCCACGCGGTCGGTCCGCGCCAGGGTGAAGGCGACGAGGAGAAAAAGCTCGAGCGCGCGCTCGGCGCGGCGTTTCGCTGCGCCCACGGGGCGGGATGGGCCGCGCTGTCGTTTCCGGCGGTTTCGAGCGGGATCTTCGCGGTACCGCTCCCGGTCTGCGCCCGCGCCTACTACTGCGCGGTGCGTGCCTGGTACGAAGGGCAGCCCGAGGGACCGCTCAGGCTGATCCGGCTGTGCCTGCGCGATGAGCCCGTGATCGAGGCGGTGCTCGCCGAGCTGGGCCTGCGTCCGTAAGGAACGCTCGCTCGTAAAGACCAACTAACGTCGACAACCAGCGGAGCTCCCGACATGACTTCCCGCCTCATTGCCGCGCTTGCCCTCGCCCTCGCCTGCGCAACCGCGTCGGCCCAGCCCAAGGAGCTGGAGACTGCCATCTTCGCCGGGGGCTGCTTCTGGTGCGTCGAATCCGACTTCGACAAGGTGCCTGGCGTGGTCTCGACCACCTCCGGCTACACCGGCGGCCAGGCGCAGAATCCCACTTATCACGAGGTCTCGGCAGGGGGCACCGGCCACGCCGAATCGGTCGAGATCGTGTTCGACCCGAAGCTCGTCAGCTACCGGACGCTGCTCCAGGTGTACTGGCACAGCGTCGACCCGACGGTGAAGGATCGCCAGTTCTGCGACGTCGGCACGCAGTACCGGACCGCGATCTTCTACCTGAACGACGAACAGAAGCGTCTCGCCGAGGCATCCAGGGCTCGGATCGAGCGCAGCAAGCCGTTCAAGGCGCCGATCGTGACCGAGATCGTCAAGGCGGGGAAATTCTGGCCGGCCGAGGACTACCACCAGGACTACTACAAGAAAAACCCCCTGCGCTACCACTTCTACCGCGAGGGCTGCGGCCGCGACGCGCGCCTGAAACAGCTCTGGGGAAACGAAGCGGGCCGTCCGTAGCGGAGGCTAGTCGGCCTCGTCGATCCAGGCCATCTGGATCGCCTCGAGGATCTTCTCCCCGCTGTGCCCGGGGTCGTCCGCGAAGCCGGGCAGCTCGAGCACCCAGCGGTGCAGATCGGTGAAGCGGATCGTCTTCGGGTCGGTATCGGGAAATCGCTCGGCGAGCGCGATCGCGATCTCGCGGCTGTCGGTCCATTTCATCAGTGCTCCTCGCGCGCGTAGTTGATGGTGTACTTCGGAATCTCGACCACCAGGTCCGCGCCGCGCACCCTGGCCTGGCACGACAGGCGCGAGTTCGCCTCCAGCCCCCAGGCCTTGTCGAGCATGTCCTCCTCCTTCTCCTCGGCCTCGTCGAGCGAGCCGATGCCCTCGCGCACCACCACGTGGCAGGTGGTGCAGGCGCAGGATTTCTCGCAGGCGTGCTCGATCTCGATGCCGTTCTCGAGCAGCGTGTCGAGGATCGAAACCCCCTCTTTCGCTTCGAGCTCGGCGCCTTGCGGGCACAGTTGAGGATGGGGCAGCACTTTCAGCTTGGGCACGTGGAGGGTCCTGCTAAGGCTCGAGATTGGCGATCCTGCGGCCCGCGAGCGCGCGCCGCACGCCCGCGTCCATGCGCCGGGAGGCGAACTCGTCGGTGGCGCGGCTCAGCGCCTCGGTGGCCTGCTT
>JBAUTD010000065.1:0-4688 GCA_049582045.1 Burkholderiales bacterium | reverse complement strand
ACGATCAGCAGCGCGACGATGTTGATGATCTTGATCAGCGGGTTGACCGCCGGACCCGCGGTGTCCTTGTACGGATCGCCCACCGTATCGCCGGTCACCGCCGCCTTGTGCGCGTCGGAGCCCTTGCCGCCGTAGTTGCCGTCCTCGATGTACTTCTTGGCGTTGTCCCAGGCCCCGCCGCCGGTGGTCATCGAGATGGCGACGAACAGGCCGGTGACGATGGTGCCCATCAGCACGCCGCCGAGCGCCTGCGGTCCGAGGACCAGGCCGACCACGATCGGGATCAGCACCGGCAGCAGCGAAGGCACGACCATTTCCTTGATCGCCGCGCGCGTGAGCATGTCGACCGCGCGCGAGTAGTCCGGCTTGGCCGTGCCTTGCATGATGCCGGGGATCTCCTTGAACTGGCGCCGCACCTCGACCACTACCGAGCTCGCGGCGCGGCCCACCGCTTCCATCGCCATGGCGCCGAACAGGAACGGCACCATGCCGCCGATCAGCAGCCCGATCACGACCATGTGGTTCGAAAGATCGAATGTCAGCGTGCTGCCGGCCTTGTCCAGGGCGTGGGTATAGTCCGCGAACAGCACCAGCGCCGCGAGGCCGGCCGAGCCGATGGCGTAGCCCTTGGTCACTGCCTTGGTGGTGTTGCCGACCGCGTCGAGCGGATCGGTGATCGCGCGCACCGTCGCGGGCAGGTCGGCCATCTCGGCGATGCCGCCCGCGTTGTCGGTGATCGGACCGTAGGCGTCCAGGGCCACGATGATCCCGGTCATCGACAGCATCGAGGTCGCGGCGATCGCGATGCCGTACAGGCCTGCGAGCCAGTACGAAACGAAGATCGCCACGCACACCGCAAGCACCGGGAAGGCGGTCGATTTCATCGACACGCCGAGCCCGGCGATGATGTTGGTCGCGTGGCCGGTGGTCGACGCCTCGGCGACGTGCCGCACGGGCTTGAACTGGGTGCCGGTGTAGTACTCCGTGATCCAGACCATGAAGCCCGTCAGCGCCAGGCCGACCACCGCGGCGCCCCACAGATGCCCGACCCCGATCATGCGCTCGTGGCCGTTGATCTCGAACGGCACGTTGGCGACGATGTTGCCCATCATCACCTGCGTGATCGGCCAGAACGCGATCACCGCCAGGATGCCGGCCACCCACAGGCCCTTGTACAGGGCGGGCATCACGTTCTTCTCGCCCGCCTTTGCCTTCACGAACCAGGTGCCGATGATCGAGGCGAGGATCGAGAAGCCGCCGATCGCCAGCGGATAGACCAGCGCGTTCACGTCCTTGATCAGCAGCGCGCCGAGCAGCATCGTTGCGATGAGGGTGACCGCGTAGGTCTCGAACAGGTCGGCCGCCATGCCGGCGCAGTCGCCGACGTTGTCGCCCACGTTGTCGGCGATCACCGCCGGATTGCGCGGATCGTCCTCGGGAATGCCGGCCTCGACCTTGCCCACCAGGTCGGCGCCCACGTCCGCGCCCTTGGTGAAGATCCCGCCGCCCAAGCGCGCGAAGATCGAGATCAGCGAGCCGCCGAAACCCAGCCCCACCAGGGGATGGATCAGGTGGGCGAGATTGGACTTGTCGAGCGCGTTCGCATACAGCAGCGCGAAGTAGCCGGCGCACCCGAGCAGGCCGAGCCCCACCACCAGCAGGCCGGTGATCGCGCCGCCGCGAAACGCAATGTTCAGCGCCTCGTTCAGCCCGGTGCGCGCGGCCTCGGCTGTGCGCACGTTCGCGCGCACCGAGACGTTCATGCCGATGATGCCCGACAGGCCCGAGAACACCGCGCCGATGAAAAAGCCCCAGGCGGTCGCCCAGCCCAGCTGAGGAATGAAGCCGATAACCAGGAACAGAACCAGACCCGCGATGGCGATGGTGGTGTACTGGCGCTTGAGGTAGGCGGTGGCGCCTTCCTTGATCGCCGCCGCGATCTCGCGCATGCGCTCGTTGCCGTCGGGCTGCGCCAGGATCCACTTGATCGAGATGGCGCCATAAAGTATTCCGATGACGGCGCACGCGAGCGCGAAAATGACTCCTCCGGACATGGTCTTGCTCCCCTTGTTTGATCGTTTGGGCTTGCGGGCGGGGACGCCCGCAGGAAGGCGCGGATTTTAGCAGAAAAGCCGCGCCGGTCGCGGCACGCTTAGGCCTTGAACGCGCTCCGCAGACGCTTGCGCACCGGCGCGTTGCGCAGCCTGACGTAATCCGGCAGCCCCTGGCGGAAGGGCGGCGGCAGCTCACCGACCACCAGCGGCGCGAGGTAGCGCCTGCCGGCCGCGGTGAGATGGAAGCCGTCCGCGCTGACGAACTCCCGCGGCACGCGCCGCTCGTGGTTCGCCACCTTGTCGAGCGGCGCGACGCCGATCTTCCAGCGGTACGGCCGGTCCGAGGTCCGCACGATGACCGGCATCACCGCGTTGCGTCCCTCGAGCGCAAGCTTTACGGCAGCCTGGCCCACGCGGTAGGCCTGGTCGACGTCGGTCTTGGAGGCGACGTGCCGCGCGGCGCGCTGCAGGTAGTCGGCCACGGCCCAATGCGGCTTGTAGCCCAGGCGCTCCTGGACCATCTGCGCGATGACCGGCGCGACCCCGCCCAGCTGCTTGTGACCGAAGGCATCGACCGAGCCCGCCTCGGCGAGAAACTTGCCCTGCCGGTCCTTCACGCCCTCGGATACCGCGACCACACAGTAGCCGACGCTCTCGACCGTCTGCTTCACGCGCGCGAGAAAAGCCGCCTCGTCGAACGGCAGCTCGGGGAACAGCAGCACGTGCGGCGGCTCGCCCGCGCGCTCGGCGGCGAGCCCGCAGGCAGCGGTGATCCAGCCGGCGTGGCGCCCCATCACCTCGAGCACGAACACGCGAGTCGAGGTGCTCGCCATCGAGGCGACGTCGAGCCCCGCCTCGCGTATCGAGGTCGCGACGTACTTCGCCACCGAGCCGAAGCCGGGGCAGCAGTCGGTGCCGACCAGGTCGTTGTCGATCGTCTTGGGCACTCCGATCGCGCTCAGCGGGTAGCCCATCGCGGCGCTGATCTTCGAGAGCTTCAAGGTGGTGTCGGCGGAATCGTTGCCGCCGTTGTAGAAGAACCAGCCGATGTCGTGCGCACGCAGTACTTCCACCAGGCGCTCGTACTTGGCGCGGTCTTCTTCCGGGCTCTTCAACTTATAGCGGCAGGAACCGAAGGCCGCACCCGGGGTGTACTTCAGCGCGCGGATCGCCGCGGCGCTCTCCCTGGTGGTGTCGATCAAATCCTCGTTCAACGCCCCGAGAATGCCGTTACGCGCGGCGTACAGCTTGCCGATTCGCCCTTTGGCGCGGCGCGCGGCCTCGATGACTCCGCAGGCCGAGGCGTTGATGACGGCGGTGGCACCGCCCGATTGGGCGTAAAGGGCGTTGCGCAGCTTGGCTCGGCTCATGATTATTCTCCGTTTCCTCCGTTGAGTGCGGCAAATGCACGATCTCGTATCTGATCCACCGAGCCGCTGCCCGAGATGGGGCAGCAGCGCGGCGCGCGCGCGTCGCCGGAAGCGGCCCAGGCGTCGTAGTACTCGAGCAGCGGGCGCGTCTGCGCCTTGTAGACCTCGAGGCGCTTCTTGACCGTTTCGACCCTGTCGTCGTCGCGCAGGATCAGCGGCTCGCCGGTGACGTCGTCCCTGCCTTCGGTTTTCGGCGGGTTGAACTTGACGTGGTAGGTGCGGCCGGAGCCGGGGTGCACGCGGCGCCCGCTCATGCGCGCGATGATCTCATCGTCGGGAACGTCGATCTCGAGCACGCAATCGATCGGCACGCCGGCCAGCTTCATCGCCTCGGCCTGCGCGATGGTGCGCGGAAATCCGTCGAACAGGTAGCCCTTGGCGCAGTCGGGCTGCTTCAGCCGCTCCTTGACCAGATCGATGACGATCCTGTCCGGCACCAGCTGCCCGCCGTCCATCAGCTTCTTCGCCTCGAGACCCAGCGCGGTGCCCGCCTTGGCCGCCGCGCGGAGCATGTCGCCGGTCGAGATCTGCGGGATGCCGTAGCGCGCCATGATGAATCCGGCCTGCGTTCCCTTGCCTGCGCCCGGCGGCCCCAGCAGGATCAAGCGCATGTCTGAAAATCCGTGGCGGTATGAGACTTCACGCGGCGCAAAAGCGCCCCTTTTCTTGCGCCGGAAACGCCGCCGACCTTAGCCGGAATCGCCAATTCGGTCAAACAGCGCGCGCACCGTTTCGAGGTCCTGCGGCGCGTCCACGCCGGGCGGAACGTTTTTCGCCGAGACCGTCACCGCGATGCGGAATCCGTGCCACAGCACGCGCAGCTGCTCGAGCGACTCGAACTGCTCGAGCGGCGACGGCGCGAGCTCCGTGTAGCGCCCCAGAAAGCCGACACGGTAGCCGTAGATCCCCAGGTGGCGGTAGCAAAGCAGCCCGGCGGGAGGCTCGCGCCCGCCCGCGGCGTAGGCATCGCGCGCGTACGGGATCGGGGCGCGGCTGAAGTAAAGCGCGCGTCCCTGCGCGTCGAGAACCACCTTGACCACATTCGGGTTGAAGATCGACGCGGCATCGTGGATCGGGTGGCACGCGGTCGAGACGCTCGCCTCGGCGTCGCGCCCGAGCGCCGCCGCGACTTCGCTGATAAGCGCGGGCGCGATCAGCGGCTCGTCGCCCTGCACGTTGACCACGATCACGTCGTCCGCCAGGC
>JBAUTD010000064.1:0-1629 GCA_049582045.1 Burkholderiales bacterium | reverse complement strand
GTCAGCATCAGCACGCGCGCCACGAGCCAGTGCGCGGCGAGCAGCGCGAGCGGCAACCCGGAGAGTGTCGGCCGCCCGGTCCAGACCCGGGCCGCGGTGAGCAGAAAGCCGGCGATTACCGCCAGGGCGAAGCCGAACACCATCTCGTGCTGGTGCCACGCCAGCCCGTCGAGATAACCTGCCGGCCAGCCGTAACCGGCGAGGTCGGCGACCCAGGCCGGTACCGCGGCGGCGGCGAACAGTGCGGCGAGCAGGTAGAAGGGCCGAAAGCCCAGAGCGAACAGCGCCGTGCGCACGCTCAGACGATCCGTCCCGGGCGCCCTTTCAGCACCCACTGCACGTAGCCGGAGATCGAGTAGGCCACGACCAGGAGGAACAACACGACCGCCGGCTTGGTGGCGATCACGGTCAGAGCGGCGACGATCGCGAGCGCGGCCCAGAACGGCACGCTTTTCTTCAGGTTGATGTCCTTGAAGCTGTAGAACGGCACGTTGGTCACCATGGTGATGCCGGCGAACATGGTGACGCACCACGACAGCCAGGCGAGCCAGGTCTCGCCGCCGAAGCCGAGGTCGTTCATGATCCACACCAGTCCGGCCACCAGCGCCGCCGCCATCGGGCTCGGCAGGCCCTGGAACCAGCGCTTGTCGACCACGTCGATGTTGGTGTTGAAGCGCGCCAGGCGCAGCGCGGCGCCGGCGCAGTAGACGAACGCCGCCACCCAGCCAAGCTTGCCCAGGCCCTTGAGCGACCACTCGTAGATCACAAGCGCCGGCGCGGCGCCGAAGGACACCATGTCGGACAGGCTGTCGTACTCGGCGCCGAACTCGCTCTGGGTGCGGGTGAGGCGCGCCACCCGGCCGTCGAGGCCGTCGAGCACCATCGCGATGTAGATCGCGACCGCGGCGATCTCGAAGCGCAGGTTCATCGCCTGCACGATGGCGTAGAAGCCGGCGAACAGCGCCGCGGTGGTGAACAGGTTGGGCAGCAGGTAGATGCCGCGCCGGCGCAGGGCGGCGACCGGGGGCCTGCCGGGGTGTCCGCTGTCCGGGTAATCAGCCATGTCGGGCCAGCCTCGCGACGATGCTCTGCGAAGCGTACACCTTGTCGCCCAGCGCCGCAGTGACCTCGGCGTCGAGCGGCAGGTACAGGTCCACGCGCGAGCCGAACCGGATGAAGCCGTAGCGCGCGCCGCGCTTGAGCTCGCCGCCGGCGTCGACGTAGCACAGGATGCGGCGCGCGACGAGGCCCGCGATCTGCACGCAGGTGACGTCCTGCCCGTCCGCGGTACGCAGCCACAGCGCGCAGCGCTCGTTCTCGAGCGAGGCCTTGTCCAGCGCGGCGTTCAGGAAGCTGCCGGCGTGATACCAGCGCTTGTTGACCCTGGCGTCGACCGGCGAGCGGTTCGAGTGCACGTTGAACACGTTCATGAACACCGAGACCTTGAGCGCGTCGCGCTCGAGCCAGGGGTCACGCGCCTTTTCCACCGCGACCACGCGCCCGTCCGCGGCCGAGAGCACCGCGCGCGGGTCGTCCGGGATCTCGCGCGGCGGGTCGCGGAAGAACTGCAGCACGAACAGCGCCAGCAGCCACAGCGGCGCCGCCCACCAGCCGCCCGCGAGCCAGCCG
>JBAUTD010000063.1:0-2338 GCA_049582045.1 Burkholderiales bacterium | reverse complement strand
GAGCCTGATCGCGGCGGCGCGCCGCGCCGATCTCGCGGTCTGCACCGGCGCGGAGCTCGAGGTCGGCTGGCTGCCGGTGCTCGTGCGCGAGTCCGGCAACGACCGGATCCAGCCCAACGCGCCCGGGTACTTCGAGGCGGCGCGCTACGTGAACCTGATCGAGATCCCGACCCGGCTCGACCGGCGCGAGGGCGACGTTCATCCCGAGGGCAATCCGCACATCCAGACCGACCCACGCAACATCGCCAGGGTCGCCCAGGCGCTCGCCGCGCGGCTGGAGAGAATCGACCCCGCGAACGCCGCCGACTACCAGGCGCGCTACCGGGCGTTCGATGCGCGCTGGCAGCAGGCAATCGCGAAATGGGAGCGCGAGGCCGCGCCGCTCAAGGGACTGAAGGTGGTGGTGCATCACCAAGCCTTCGATTATCTGTTTCGCTGGCTCGGCATCCAGGCGGTCGGCTCGCTCGAGCCGTTGCCGGGCGTCGACCCGACGATCTCGCACATGACGGCGCTGCTCGAGGCGCAGAAGAGCAACCCGGCGAAAATGGTGGTGCGCGCCTCGTTCAACGACCCGCGCGCCTCGGAGTGGTTCGCCGGGCGCGCTCACATCGAGGCGGTGATGCTGCCGTTCTCGGTCGGCGGCGACGACGCGTCGAGGGATCTGTTCAGCTGGTACGACGACATGCTCGCGATCCTGCTCAAGGCGACCGGCAAATGAGCTTCGCCGCCTTCGACCTGAGCCTGGTGTGGCCGGCGCTCGCCGCCGGCCTGCTCGTTCTCGCGACCCACGTGCCGCTCGGCATGCAGGTGCTGAGGCGCGGGATCGTGTTCATCGACCTCGCGATCGCGCAGATCGCCGGCTGCGGCGTGCTCGCCGCGAGCCTGTTCGGCCTTCCTCCCCAGGGTTTCGCGGGGCAGTCCGCGGCGCTCGCGGCGGCCCTGGGCGGCGCGCTGCTGCTCACCTGGACCGAGAAGCGCTGGCCCGAGGTGCAGGAAGCGCTGATCGGCACGCTGTTCGTGCTCGCGGCGACCGGCGCGACGCTGCTCCTGGCCGGAAACCCGCACGGCGGCGAGCACCTCAAGGACCTGCTCGTCGGGCAGATCCTGTGGGTTTCGACGGCGCAGCTCGGCGCGGTCGCCGCGGTCACCGCCTTCGTGCTGATCCTCTGGTTCCGCTTTGCGCCGCGACTCGGAAGAGCGGGCTTCTACCTGCTTTTCGCGCTGAGCGTCACAGCCTCGGTGCAGCTGGTCGGGGTATACCTCGTCTTCGCCAGCCTGATCGTGCCCGCGCTCGCGGTGCGGCGCCGCGGCCGAGGACGACTGCCGCTCGCGTACGCGATCGGCGCGCTCGGCTACGTGGTCGGCCTTGTGCTTTCGGTCGTCTGGGATCTGCCGGCAGGCCCCGTCATCGCGTGGAGCCTCGCGGCGCTCGCGCTGCCGGTCTTCGCCTGGCCGGCGCGCGAGTCCGCCCGTTCGGGGACGGGCGCTTAGCGCTACTTCTCGGCGTCGGCCGCCTGCATCGAGCGGTCGGCGTTCTGCTGCAGCTGCTGCTGCATGGCGTCGATCTTCTGCTGCGCGTGCTGCATGTCCTTCTGGCCCTGCTCGAGCTCGGCCTTCTTGAGCGAAGCGACGGTGGCCGCGCTGCTGGCGGCGTCCAGGCCGCAGCCGGCGAGCGCGGCGGCCGCGAACATTGCGATGAGCACTCTCATGGCTGTCTCCCTGCCGGATACGTCCCGACACGGTACGCCTGTGCGGGCGCCCGCGCCGTCAATTTGTTCACGCCCCGGGGCTTCATTTCCTTGATTTGACAATGTACTCGCGCGCCCTCTGGACCTTTTCGATGCAGTTGGGAAACTTGCCGAACTCCTGCTGAACTTTCGCCGCTGTCAGCAAGCCGGCGGCCTTGGAGTACTCCACTGAGCCCTCGAAGCCATTGGCCTTGGCGAAATCGAGCTCCCGGTAGGCCACTTTGAGGCCGCTCTCGCACTGGTCCGCGAGCGAGCTGTTCGGATTTCCGGCGCAGCCCGCCGTCGCGGCAAGCAACAGCATCGACGCGCTGATGACAAACTTTCGCATAGTGCGCATTCCCTTCTGGTTGAACCGGCATTTTCTCACCAAGCCGCGCCTCGCGCCCGCCTTGCTACAGTGTCGACCGTGTCCCCTGCCCTGGAATTGCTCGAGCTCGTCGAACAAGCGGCCGCCGCGTCGCCGCTGCCCGACGTCGCGCAGGCGCTTTTTCCGCCAGAGCGCAAGGGAACCGGGATGCAGGGCGAATTCTGCGCGCTCCGGTTGGCCGACGGCAGCGTCGGCACCGCCTTCGTCCTGCTCGGCGACACGC
>JBAUTD010000062.1:0-4843 GCA_049582045.1 Burkholderiales bacterium | reverse complement strand
GTGCAGGCGCCGGGGCGCGCGAGCGCGGCGCAGCTCAAGCGGCGCTACGCCGCCGCGTGAGCCGGCAGCGACTACAATATATGGGATAGCAAGCTCTTACCCGCACTAAATACATGGCAAAACAGATCTACGACGCTTCCTCGATCCAGGCCCTCAAGGGGCTCGAGCCCGTGCGCCGCATGCCGGGCATGTACACCCACACCATCCATCCTCTGCACGTGGCGCAGGAGGCGATCGACAACGCGGTGGACGAGGCGCTGGCCGGCTTCGGCAGGAAGATCACGGTCGGTTGCTACAAGGACGGCTCGATCGAGGTCGAGGACGAAGGCCGCGGCATCCCGGTGGACATGCACCCTGTGGAGAAGAAGCCCGCGGTCGAGGTCGCGTTCACCATGCTCCACGCCGGCGGCAAGTTCGACAAATCGGGCGAGGCGGTCTACCACATCTCCGGCGGCCTGCACGGAGTGGGCGTCGCAGTCACCAACGCGCTCTCGAGGCGGCTCGAGGTCACGGTCTATCGCGACGGCTACCGGCATACGATCGCGTTCGAGGGCGGCGAGCTCAAGCAGAAGCTCAAGTCCGAGAAGATCCGCGAGCGCCGCACCGGTACGGTGGTGCGCGCCTGGCCCGACCCCAAGTATTTCGACTCGCCCAACATCCCGCTCGGGGAGCTCGAGCACCTGGTGCGCTCGAAGGCCTACCTGCTGCCCGGCCTGACGATGGTGCTGCGGGTGGAGGGGCGCGAGGAAAAGTCGTGGAAGTACGAGCGCGGCATGGCGCAGTACTTCGAGTTCATGCTCGCCGGGCGCGAGCTGGTCGCGCCGCTGTTCACCGGCGAGCGCTACTTCGAGCAGAGCGACATCACGGAGATCGAGCCGGGCGAGGGCGCCGCCTGGGCAATCGGCTGGGTGTCCGAAGGCGAGGTGTTCGCCGACAGCCACGTCAACCTGATCCCGACGCGCTCGCACGGTACCCACGAGGCGGGCTTTCGCAATGGAATCTTCGACGCCCTGCGCGCGTTCATGGACACGCGCGGCCTGACGCCCAAGGGCGTGAAGCTGATCGCCGAGGACCTGTGGTCGCGCGCCTGCTTCACGCTTTCGGCGCGGATCGTGCGCACCCAGTTCCACGGTCAGACCAAGGAAAAGCTCACCACGCGCCACGCGGCGCGGCTGGTCGAGCTCTGCGTGCGCGACGCGTTCGAGCTGTGGCTCAACGCCCATCCGGACGAAGGCAGGAAAATCGTCGAGCTGGCGATCGAGCAGGCGCTGTCGCGCCTTTCGCGCGGAAAGAAATTCGAGCGCAAGAAGTCCTCCGGCGTCGCCACGCTGCCGGGCAAGCTCGTCGACTGCGCCTCCGGGGACACCTCGAGGAACGAGTTGTTCCTGGTCGAGGGCGATTCGGCCGGCGGCTCGGCCAAGGAGGCGCGCGACAAGGACAGCCAGGCGATCCTGCCGCTGCGCGGCAAGGTGCTCAACACCATGTCGAAGGACTCGCGCACCGTGCTCGCCAACAAGGAGCTGCAGGCGATCGCCACCGCGATCGGCGTCGATCCGCACGGCCTGGACGACGCCGCCGATCTCTCGGGACTGCGCTACGGCAAGGTGATCGTGATGACAGACGCCGACGTCGACGGCGGCCACATCCAGGCGCTGCTGCTGACGTTCTTCTTCATGCACGCGCCCAAGCTGGTCGAGACCGGGCATCTGTACGTCGCGCAGCCGCCACTGTACAAGGTCGAGGTGCCGGCTCAGGGCAAGGGCCGGCCGGCGCGGCGCGTGTATTGCCTGGACGACGACGAGCTCGAGGAGGCGCTCGGGACGCTGAGGAAGGAAAAGCTGCGCGAGGGCAGCTGGGAGATCTCGCGCTTCAAGGGCCTGGGCGAGATGAGCCCCGAGCAGCTGTGGGAGACCACCATGAACCCGGACTCGCGCCGCCTGGTTCGCATGCAGCTGGATCGCGAGCGGATCAAGAAGGTGCGCGAGACCTTCGAGCTGCTGATGGACGCGGGCGAAGCCGAAGGCCGGCGCAACTGGATGCGCGAGCACTGGAAGACGGTGGAGGCCGACGTGTGAGCGCCAGGCGCGCAAAGCGTTCCAAGCCCAGGCCGTTCTGGGAGCGCGGCTACCGCGGCCATGTCTACTGGCTCGGCAAGCAAAAGCTCGGCAAGGTCGCCCTGGTCGAGACCGGACGTTACGACTGGGAGGCGGCCGGCAAGGTCGGCCGCTGCGACACCCTCGACAAGGCGCGCGCCGCGGTCGAGCTCGCGGTGGCGGTCTCCGACCGCCAATTGCCACTATTCGAGTAAGCGATGGACGACACGCAAACGCTGGACCTTTTCACCCCCGACAACGGCGACGACGCCGAGCCGATCGAGCGCCACGCCTCGCAGGCCTACCTCGGCTACGCGGTCTCGACGGTAAAGTCGCGCGCCCTGCCCGAGGTCGCCGACGGCTTGAAGCCCGTGCAGCGCCGCATCCTGTACGCGATGGGCGACACGCCCGGCGGCGGGCAGGGCTTCGCCAAGTCCGCGCGCTACGTCGGCGAGGTGCTGGGCAAGTACCACCCGCACGGCGACGCCTCGACCTACGAGGCGCTGGTGCACATGGCGCAGCCGTTCTCGATGCGCTATCCCCTGATCGACGGCCAGGGCAACTTCGGCTCGCGCGACGGCGACGGCGCCGCGGCCTACCGCTACACCGAGGCCAGGCTCGCGCGCATCGCCGAGCTGATGCTGGCCGAGATCGGCGAGGGCACGGTCGACTTCCAGAAGAACTACGACGGCAAGTTCGACGAGCCGGTGCTGTTGCCGGCGCGCGTGCCTTTCGGCCTGCTGAACGGCTCGTTCGGCATTCCGGTCGGGTTCTCGACCCGCATCCCGCCGCACAACCTGAAGGAAGTCGCCGCGGCCGCGGCATGGGTGATCCGCCACCCGAAAGCGAAGCTCGAGGAAGTGCTCGCGCGCCTGCCCGGGCCGGACTTCCCCGGCGGCGGGCAGATCATCTCCCCGCCCGAGGAGATCCGGCAGGCCTACGAAACCGGCCGCGGCTCGATCGCGATGCGCGCGCGCTGGACGGTCGAGCCGCTCGCGCGCGGGCAGTGGCGCATCGTGGTCAACGAGCTGCCGCACGGGGTGTCCACCCGCCAGGTGCTGGAGGAGATCGAAGCGCTGGTCAACCCGCGCCCTGCGGCGGGCAAGAAGGACGTCACGCAGGAGCAAAAGCGCGTCAAGCAGTTCGTGCTCGACCTGGTCGAGTCGGTGCGCGACGAGTCCGACCGCAAGTCCAAGCTCAGGCTGGTGATCGAGCCGCGCAGCTCGCGCCAGGATCCCGCCGAGACGATGAAGGCGCTGCTGGTGCAGACCTCGCTCGAGACGCGCTACGCGATCAACCTCACCTGGCTCGGGCTGGACGGCCTGCCCGAGACCAAGGGCATCGTCGAGGTGCTGCGCGAGTGGACCGAGTTCCGGGTTCAGACGGTGCGCCGGCGCACCGCGCACCGGCTCGAGAAGTGCGAGGAGCGGCTGCACATCGTCATGGGCCGGCTGCTCGCGCTGGCCAAGATCGACGAGATCATCAAGCTGATCCGCGCCTGCGACGATCAGGCCGAGGCGAAGCAGAAGCTCGCCGCGAAATGGAAGTTCAGCGAGCGCCAGGCCGAGGACATCGTGAACCTTCGCCTCGGGCAGCTCACTCGGCTCGACGGGGTGAAGCTGAACGACGAGCGCAAATCGCTCGAGGCCGAGCGCAAGGGCTTGAAGACGCTGCTCGGCGACGACAAGGAGCTCAGGAAGCTCGTGGTGAAGGAGCTCGAGGAAGACGCGAAGAAGTACGGCGATGAGCGCCGCACCCTGATCGAGCCCGCCGAGCGCGCGCAGATCGAGCGCAGCGTGCTCGAGGAGCCGCTGACCGTGATCCTGTCCACGAAGGGCTGGATCCGCGCCCGCTCCGGGCACGGCATCGACCTCTCGACGGTCGGCTTCAAGGACGGCGACGCCCTGCTGCAGGCGCTCGAATGCAAGACCACCTCGCCGGTCGCGTTCCTGTCGGCGCGCGGCAAGACCTACACGCTCGAGGCGTCCGCGCTCCCGGGCGGGCGCGGCGACGGCCAGCCGATGAACGCGCTCGTGAACAGCAACGGCGACGATATCGTCTGGATGGCCTGCGGCGACCCGGCCCAGGCGCTGCTCATGAGCTCGAGCGCGGGCCAGGGCTTCCTGTGCCGGCTGGGCGATCTGCTCACCAAGACGCGCGCCGGCAAGGAGTTCATGAACGTGGCCGAGGGCGCGCGCGCCAACTCGCCGGCGCCCTACGCGGGCGAGGCCGACAAGCTCAAGGTCGCCGCGCTGTCGTCGGATGCGCGGCTGCTGGTGTTCCCGATGGCCGAGCTGCCGTTGCGGCCCAACGGCGGGGTGGGCGTGCAATTGATCGCGCTGCCGGACAAGGTGACCCTCGCCGCAGTCGCGGCGCTCGAGCCCAGGGGCAGGCTCACGGTCTCGGGCTTCAAGCGCACGCGCAAGAGCGCCGAGCTCGACGCGAAGGCGCTCAAGGACTACGAGGGCAGGCGCGCCCAGCGCGGCAGGGTGTGCGACGTCGGCTTCCGGCCCGACCGGCTTGAATGAGCGCGCTGCGGCGCGACCGCAGGCTCATCTACCTCGCCGCGTCGCTGCGTGGGCTCGCCGCGGGATCGATCAGCGTGCTCGCGGCGGTATACCTCGCCAAGCGCGGCTTCGAGGAAGCCGAGGTCGGGCTGGTGCTCACCTCGGGCTTCGTCGGCGTTGCCTGCGGCACGGCCTACAGCACCTTCCTCGCCGATCGCGTCGGGCGGCGGCGCAGCCTGGTCG
>JBAUTD010000061.1:0-7319 GCA_049582045.1 Burkholderiales bacterium | reverse complement strand
AGAGTCGAATTAATTAATTCGACTCTGACCCCGATTATTCCTGACCCCGATTATTCGTCGCGCAATTCGAGCCGCAGCGGCTGGTGGTCGGAGGCGTCGGTAACCGGATCGACCTCGAACGACATGACGCGCGGGCAGAGATCCGGCGTAAGCGCGAAATAGTCGCGGCAATGGCCGCCCATCGGCCATTGCGCGCGGTCGAACACGCCGGTCGTGGGCGGATGGGGCTCGCCCGGGCGCGCCGCGCGCCAGGCATCGACGAAAGGAGACCGGAACAGCGCGCCGTACTCCGCGTCCCCGGGCATCAGGTTGAAGTCTCCGCACAGCACGAGCGAGGCCGGGCGCGGCGTCGGGTCGTAGGGGCTGGCGGCCGCTTTCGGCGGGTTGGCCTCGTTCGCAGCGACCTCCTCCTGCAGCGCGCGCAGCCGCTCGAGCTGCGCCGCGCGATGGCGGGCCGAGTAGTACTCGAGGTGCGTCGTCACCACCCGTAGCGGCCCGCCGCGCGTCGCGAGCACCGCTTCGATCGCCTGGCGCTGCATATGCTTGATACCGCCCTGCGCGGGTTGCGGCAGGAGATGCTGGAAGACCTGCAGCACGGGCAGGCGTGAAAGCAGCAAATTGCCGAACTGGCGCGGCGGCCGGTCGAGGCCGGGACCGAAGATCACCCGGTACCCGGGGAACAGCGCCCCGAGCTCGGACGCCTGGTCCGCGCCGCCGGCGATTTCCGGGTCGTTACGCGCCACTTCCTGCATGCAGATGACGTCGGCTTCGCCCATCGTCCCGACGACGCGGGCGATGCGCGCGAGATCGACCGCGCCGTCGCAGCCGCGGCCGCACTGGATGTTCCAGTTGACGATCGCGGTCACTCGGACGCGGGTGCAGTCTCTCCGTTCCGGCCCCGGTTCTTCATCGCCACATAGTACAGCACCGGGATCACGACCAGGGTAAGCACGGTCGAGACGAAGATGCCGAAGATGAGCGAGATCGCGAGGCCCTGGAAGATCGGGTCGTCGAGGATGAAGGTGGCGCCGATCATCGCCGCGAGACCGGTAAGCGCGATCGGCTTGGCGCGCGCGGCGGCCGAGTGCAGCACCGCGTCGCGCAGCGGCACGCCCTCGTCGAGCTTCTGGTTGACGAAGTCGACCAGAAGGATCGAGTTGCGCACGATGATGCCGGCGAGCGCGATCATGCCGATCATCGAAGTCGCAGTGAAGTTGGCTCCCAGCAGCGCGTGCCCGGGCATCACGCCGATCACGGTGAGCGGGATCGGAGCCATGATGATCAGCGGCGTGAGGTAGGAGCGGAACTGCGCCACCACCAGCAGGTAGATCAGGATCAGACCGACCGCGTACGCGAGGCCCATGTCGCGGAAGGTCTCGTAGGTGACTTGCCACTCGCCGTCCCACTTGATCGCGTACTGCCGGTAAGGATCGGAGGGCTGGTGGATGAAATACTCGCCCAGCACGCCGCCATCGGGCAGCGGCTTGCCGACCACCTTGCTGCGGATCGAGAACATGCCGTATAGCGGGCTGTCCACCTTGCCGGCCTCGTCGCCCACCACGTACACCACCGGCAGCAGGTCCTTGTGGTAGATCGGCCGGTCGCGCTCGTTCCTGACCACCTTGACCAGCTCCGACAGCGGAACCAGCGTGCCCGACGAGGTGCGCAGCGCGAGCTTGAGGAACTCGTCCAGCCGTCCCTGGCGCTCGGCCGGCAATTCGATCCTCACGGGCACCTCGTACTTGGAATGTCCGTCGTGGATCGGCGTGACGTCTTCGCCGAGCAGACCCATGCGCATGGTCTCGACCACGTCGCGCGCGCTCACGCCAAGCAGCGCGGCCTTCGCCTGGTCGACCTTCAGCACCAGGCGCGGCGCCGGATCCTCGACGCTGTCGTCGATGCTCACGATGCCCGGCGTGGCGGCAAAGGCCTCTCGCACCCGCTCGGCGGTGCGGATCCGCCCCGCCTCGTTCGGGCCGTAGACCTCGGCCACGATCGGCGACAGCACCGGCGGCCCCGGCGGCACCTCGACCACCTTGACCTTGGCGTTCCAGCGCGCGGCGATCTTCTCGAGCTCCGGGCGCACTGCCGCCGCGATCTCGTGGCTCTGCCGGCTGCGCTCGCCCTTGGGCACCAGGTTGACCTGGAGGTCGCCCTGCTCGGAGTCGCTGCGCAGGTAGTACTGGCGCACCAGGCCGTTGAAATTGATCGGCGAGGCAAGGCCCGCGTAGGCCTCGTAGTCGGTGACCTCGGGCACGCCCGCGACGTAGGCGCCCATGTCGTGCAGCGCCGCGGCGGTGACCTCGACCGGCGTTCCGGCCGGCATGTCGACCACCACCTGGAACTCCGACTTGTTGTCGAACGGCAGCATCTTCAGGATCACCAGCTTCACGCCCGCGAGCGAAAGCGACAGCACGATCAGCACCAGGATCCCAATCCAGAGCTTAAGACGGTGCTTGGCCGAATCGACGAAAGGCCCGAGCAGGCGCGAGAAGAAGCGCTCGAGCTTTCCGCCCCCTGCCTCTTCCTCGTGGTGCTTCGCTTTGCCGAGAAATCTGCACGCCAGCCACGGCGTCACGCTGAACGCGATCGCGAGCGAAATCAGCATCCCCATGCTCGCGTTGATCGGGATCGGGCTCATGTACGGGCCCATCAGGCCGGTGACGAAGGCCATCGGCAGCAGCGCCGCGATCACGGTGAAGGTAGCGAGGATGGTCGGCCCGCCGACCTCGTCGACCGCGAGCGGGATCAGCAGCGAAAGCGGCGTCTCGGGCGCCTTGGCGCGGTGGCGATGGATGTTCTCGACCACCACGATCGCGTCGTCCACCAGTATTCCGATCGAGAAGATGAGCGCGAACAGCGACACGCGGTTCAGCGTGAAGCCCCAGGCCCAGGACGCGAACAGGGTCGTGGCGAGCGTAAGCAATACCGCGACGCCGACGATCAGCGCCTCGCGCCGGCCGAGCGTGGCGAACACCAGCACCACCACCGAGGCGGTGGCGAAGATCAGCTTCTCGATCAGCTTGAGGGCCTTCTCGTTCGCGGTCGCGCCGTAGTTGCGCGTCTCGCTCACCTGCACCTCGTCGGGGATCACCGTGCCGTGCAGCTCGGTCACCCGTTTCATCACCCGGTCGGAGACGTCGACCGCGTTCTCGCCGGCCTTCTTGGTGATCTGCATCGTGACCGCCGCGTGCTCGCCGGCGCGAGTGCCGATCCAGACGTAGCGCGAGGGCTGATCGGGTCCGTCGAGCACCTGCGCCACGTCGGACAGATACACCGGGCGCTGCTCCGAGGTGCCGACCACCAGCTCGCGCGCGTCGGCCGCCGAGCGCAGGTAATCGCCGGTCTCGACCACGATCTCGCGGTTCTCGCGCACGAGTTTTCCGGTCGGCAGCGCCACGTTCGAGAGCTGCAGCGCGTTTCTCACGTCGAGCGCCGAGATGCCGTAGGCGTTCATCCGGTCCGGGTCGAGCAGCACCCGCACCGAGTGGCCCGGGCCGCCCAGCGTCTGCACCTCGCGCGTGCCGGGCACGCGCTTGAGCTCGATTTCGGCCGCGTGCGCCACGCGCTCGAGCTCGTAGGCGCCGATCTTCGGGTCCTTGCTCCAGAAGGTGAGCGTCACCACCGGCACGTCGTCGATGCCCTTGGGCTTGATGATCGGCTCGAGCGTTCCCAGCGTGGGCGAGACCCAGTCGCGGTTGGAATTGATGGTGTCGTACAGCCGCACCAGCGCGTCCACGCGCGGCACGCCGACCTTGAACTGCACCGTGAGCACCGCCATTCCGGGGCGCGAGACCGAGAACACGTGCTCGACGCCCGTCATCTGCGCCAGCACCTGCTCCGCCGGGGTCGCAACCAGCGATTCGACGTCCTTCGAGGATGCGCCCGGGAACGGGATGAACACGTTCGCCATCGTGACGTTGATCTGCGGTTCCTCCTCGCGCGGGGTCACCATCACCGCGAATAGCCCGAGCAGGAACGCCACCAGCGCGATCAGCGGCGTGAGCTGGGAATCCTGGAAGAAAGTGGCGATGCGCCCGGAGATGCCCATCGCTCAGGGCCTCGCGGCGGCGTTGTCGGCCATGCCGGCCCGCACCGGGTCGAGCGCCACGCGCTCCCCCGGCCTGACGCCGGCCAGCACTTCGACGTAGTTCTCGTCCGAGGCTTCGCCCAGGCGAATCTGCCGCAGGCGCGCGTCGCCCTTGTCGTCGACCACGTACACGCCGGTGACTTCGCTGCGGTGAACAACCGCGCTGCGCGGCACCAGCAGCTTCAGCGCGCTGCCGGTCACGAAGTGCGCCCGCGCATATACGCCCGGGTACACGCCGCGCACGTCCTCGGGCAGCTCGAGCCGGATGCGCGTGGTGTGGGTGCGCGGGTCGGCCGAGGGCACCACCACGATATTCTTGACGTCGATCCACTTGCCGGTCGAGGGCACCTCGACGCGCGCCTTGGCGCCGGCCTGGATCGCCGCCACCTCCGCCTGCGGCACGGTGGCCACCACGCGCAAGGTCGAAGGATCGAAACCGGTCATGAGCGGCTTGCCGGGCGTGGCCATCTCGCCCAGCTCGACGTAGCGTGCGGACACGACCCCGCTGTAAGGCGCGACGATGGTCGCGAAGCTGCGCTCGGTGGCGGCCACGCCGGCGCCGGCGAGCAGCGCCGTCACGCGTGCCTGCGCCGCGCGGTAATCCGACTCGGCCTTGTCGAGCGCGGCCTGGCTGATGAACTTCTGCGCCAGCAGCTGCTTGGAGCGCTCGTACTGGGCGCGCGCGTTGGCGAGTGCGGCCTGGGCTTCGCGCACCTGCGCCACGCTCGCGGCCTCGGCCTGGGTCACCGCGCGCTCGTCGATGCGCGCGATCACCTGGCCCTTCTTCACGTAGTCGCCCACGTCGAAGCGCAGGTCCACGATCCGACCCGCGATCTGGGCCGAGACGGTCGACTGGCGCACCGCTTCGACCACCGCTTCGGCGGTGTAGGTCAGGTCCATGTCGCGCATCTCGACCGGCGCGGTCTTGAGCGGCTCGGCCGCGGCGGCCGCGAGTGCGGCCAGGGACAGCGTGACGAACACGGCGGTACGGATCATGAGATGTGTTCTCCTACCCAGCGGCGCAGCGCGCCTGCGTCCATCGCGCCCGAAGTCCGTGCCAGCTCCTTGCCGGCGCGGTAGAGCACCATGGTCGGAATCGCCCGGATTCCGGCGCGGGCGGCGATGTTCTGCGCCTCGTCCGTGTTGACCTTGGCGAAGCGCACGCTCTGGCGCAGATCGCCCGCGGCCTTCTCGAACTGCGGCGCCATAGCGCGGCAGGGGCCGCACCAGGGCGCCCAGTAGTCGACCAGCACCGGCAGCTCGGTGCGCGCGACGTAGGCGTCGAACGACGCCTCGTCGAGCGCCGCGGGCTTGCCGTCGAGCAGCGACTCGCCGCACTTGCCGCACTTGGGGCTCTCGCCCAGGCGCGCCGCGGGGATGCGGTTGGGCGTGAAGCAGTGCGGGCAGGCGACCTGGACGGTGTCCATGGCGTCAGGCCGCGGCCACGCGCAGGCGGCGCAGGATCATCTCCAGCGGGCAGAAGCGGGTAAAGCCGCTCTGCAGCAGGTTGGCGCCGACGAAGGCGGTGAACCAAAGGAAGTTCTGGCTCACGAACAGCGGGCTTCCGGGCACGCCGAGCGCGAGCGAAGCGAGCACGAAGGCGCCGGCGAAGATGCGGATCAGTCTCTCTACGGTCATGCAATTCTCCTCATGGGGTGGATGCGCCGGTCGTTCCGGCCAGGCCGTAATATACTATGGGGGGTATAGTATTTCAAGCCCCTGCCCCAAGCCGTGTCATCCTGCCTCATTCCGGCCGGCGGCTTTTGCCTCAGATCAAGGCTTGCGCTTGCATACTGGGTAGGGTATATAAACGCCACAAGGAGACTGTCATGGCCGTGATCCGCGACGAACGCCACAAGAGAGACCTGGTGCTGCGCCTGAAGCGGGTCGAGGGGCAGCTGCGCGGCATCCAGGGCATGATCGAGCAAGGCGCCGAGTGCGAGAAGGTGACCCAGCAGCTCTCCGCCGCGCGGCGCGCGCTCGACAAGGCGTTCTTCGGCGTGCTCGCGTGCGCGATCCAGGCCGCGCCCGATAAGGCCGGCGCCAAGCCCGGCAGCGACGAGCGGGTGCAGCAGGCCGCGGCGCTGCTCGCGAAGTTCGGCTGACTTGCCGCGACCGGCGCGGGCGCTTAAAATCCGCCCTCCTCACGCGGTACCACACGCGGGGCGGTTAACTCAGCGGTAGAGTGCCACCTTCACACGGTGGAAGTCACTGGTTCGATCCCAGTACCGCCCACCACATCTCTTCTTTCGCGAACCGGGCCCGGAATAAACGGTCCGATCCACCTGTTTGTCCCGCGAGGGGGCATGGGGCCTCGCTCGCCAACTGTCGAGGATAAAAGTCAAATGAAATCAAGAACCAGGTACCTGGCCGGAGGGCTGATGTTTGCGGCCGTGGGCGTGACGTCGATCGCGCTGGCGCAGATGAAGCCGGAGGATGCGATCCACGCGCGCCAATCGATCATGCGCACGATGGGAATCAGCTTCGGCCCGGTTGCCGCGATGGCCCAGGGCAAGATCCCGTTCGACCAGAAGGCCTTCGTGGCCGACGCGCTGCGCGTGGAGGCAGTATGGCAGCTGAACCCGACCGGGCGCTTCTTCCCCGCGGGCACCGACAAGGCGATCCCGGGATCAAAGATCGCCGAATACACAAAGGCGAAATCCGAGATCTGGTCCGAGCCGGACAAGTTCAAGAAGGCGGCTGAGCACGCGGGCGACGCGATCGGCAAGCTGGCGCAGGCCGCGCGCTCGGGCGACGAAGGCGCAATGAAGGCTGCCGCCGGCAACGTCGGCAAAGCCTGCAAGGCCTGCCACGACGACTTCCACGCCAAGTAGAGGCTAGAACTTCAGGATCGCGACCAGCGCCGCCGCGGCAACCGCGGCGAGCGCCGTCGCGCGCAACGCGCCCGCGAAGCGCAGCGCAGGCAGCGGCTGCGCCGGGATCTCCTTGCGCCCGGTGATCATCGGCCGCAGCAGGTTCTCGCGCTTGTACCAGAGGTAGAACAGCACCGCCGCGACGTGCAGCCCGATCAGCACCAGCAGCACCACGGCGTTGGCCTGGTGCACCGCGCTGATGGCGTCGGAAGTCGCCTTGCTCACCTTGTCGTAGAGCGGCCCTTCGGTCGCGATATCGTCGTTGGAAAACAGCCCGGTGCCGGCCTGCAGCGCGGCCGAGGCGAGAAGCAGCAGCACCATCCAGCCCCCGAGCGGGTTGTGCCCCGGCGTGTGCG
>JBAUTD010000060.1:0-4160 GCA_049582045.1 Burkholderiales bacterium | reverse complement strand
GCGGGTGGCTGTCGACGCTGGGCGCGCTCGCCCTCGGCGGCCTGCTCGGGTCGCTGTTCGGCGGCAGCGGCTTCGGCGGCGCCTTCGTCCTCACGCTGCTGGCGGTGGTCGGGGTGGTTGCACTGCGCATATTCGGCAAGGACCCGCGCGTCCCAGCCCCCGCGCCGCAGGCACCCCTAGGGCTCGACAGGGCGCAACTCCTGCGCAGCGCGAAGCTCAATTTCGTCAAGCTGCAGGTCGCACACGAGCTTGGCCGAATGGAGCAGGCGCGCGCATTCACGACGGCGGAGATGTTCGAAGCGCTGCGCGCCGACCGCGTGGCGCCCCGTTCGGACGTGGTCGAGCTGAACGCAGATTTGCTGCAGACCGGTGCCGAGGCGAACCGGCAGCTGGTAAGCGTGCGCTTTTCCGGCATGGCGCGCGCGGCACCCGGCGCCGTTCCGGTCGGATTCTCGGAGGTCTGGAACCTGGCCAAGCCGGCCGGCGGCGCGTCCGGCTGGATGCTCACAGGCATCCGGCCGATGCACTGAGAAAGGTTACGCGCGCCACAAGGCCACCGCGAGGTGGCCTTCGCAGTTCTTGAATTCCCGATGCTGCTCGATCACCCTTTCGCGTCCGCGCTCAATCACCTGCTCGATGCCGAGCCGTGGGCGCGCGAGCGCCTCGCGCCGTTCGGCGGCGAAACGGTGGCGCTCGCCGCGCCGCCGCTTCCCGAGCTGCGGCTGTCGATTCTGGCAGACGGGCGCGTCGCGCCGGCACCGGATGACGCGGCCCCGCCGTCGCTTACGCTGGTCCTCGGCGCCGACGCGCTCGCTGCCCTCGCGCGCGGCGAAGAGCACCTGATGCGCGCGGTCGAAGTAAGCGGGAATGCGCGCCTGGCGAGCGAAGTGATGCTGCTGGTGCGCCATCTGCGCTGGGACCCCGAAGAGGACCTGTCGCGCGTGGTGGGCGACGTCGCGGCGCGGCGCGTTGTGGGTCTCGCGCGAGGCTTCGTCGGCTGGCAGGCGGACGCGGCGCAGCGTCTCGCCCGAAGCCTGGTCGAATACGCGGTTGAGGAAAGGCGCATCGTGGTGCCCCGATCGGAGCTCGAGCCGCTTGCCGCCGCCGTCGCGCGCCTGCGCGACGCGATCGATCGCCTGGAAAAGCGCATCGAGCGGATTGCCTGAGCCCGTGTCCCGCCTTATCCGCCTGCTGCGCATCATCTCGATCGGCCTGCGCTTCGGGCTGCATGAGCTCGTGCCGCGCTTCGAGCACAACCGGATGGTGGCGCTGTTCGCCCGCTCGGACGCCGGTCCGCGCGCGGTGCGCCTGCGGCGCGCGCTGGAGACGCTGGGACCGATCTTCGTCAAGTTCGGTCAGGTGCTGTCGACTCGCCGCGATTTGCTGCCGAAGGACATCGCCGACGAGCTGGCCAAGCTGCAGGACCGGGTGCCGCCTTTTCCTTCCGCGCAGGCGTTGGCGGAGATCGAGCGCTCGCTGGGCAGGACGATAGACGAGGTGTTCGCCGAATTCTCGCGCGACCCGGTCGCGAGCGCCTCGATCGCTCAGGTGCACCTGGCGGTCCTGCACGACGGGCGCGAGGTAGCCGTCAAGGTACTGCGGCCGGGCGTCGAGGCGGCGGTGGCGAAGGACCTGGCGCTGCTCGAGACCGCGGCCGGGCTGATCGAGCTGCTGTGGGCCGACGGCCGCCGGCTCAAGCCGCGCGAGGTGGTGGCGGAGTTCTCGCGTCACCTGGAGGACGAGCTCGACCTGATGCGCGAGGCCGCGAACGCGAGCCAGCTGCGGCGAAACTTCATCGACTCGACGCTGCTGCGGGTGCCCGAGATCTACTGGGACTGGTGCTCCCAGCGCGTAATGGTGATGGAGCGCATGCACGGCACCCCGGTGTCGCAGGTCGCGACCCTGCGCGAGAAGGGCATCGACATTCCGCGCCTGGCACGGGCCGGGGTCGAGATCTTCTTCACCCAGGTGTTCCGCGACGGCTTTTTCCATGCCGACATGCATCCCGGCAATATCTTCGTCGCCGGCGACGGACGCTACGTGGCGCTCGACTTCGGGATCATGGGCGCGCTGACGGAGACCGACAAGAACTACCTCGCGCAGAACTTCATCGCTTTCTTCAACCGCGATTACCGGCGCGTGGCGCAGGCGCATCTGGACGCCGGCTGGGTGCCGGAGGAGACGCGCGTGGACGAGTTCGAGGCGGCGATTCGCGCGGTGTGCGAGCCGATCTTCGCCCGGCCGCTGAAAGAGATCTACTTCGGCAAGCTGCTGCTGCGGCTGTTCCAGACCTCGCGCCGCTTCAACGTCGAGATCCAGCCCCAGCTGGTCATGCTGCAAAAGACGCTGCTCAATATCGAGGGGTTGGGCCGCGAGCTCGATCCGGACCTCGACCTGTGGAAGACGGCCAAGCCGTACCTCGAGCGTTGGATGAGCGAGCAGATCGGCTGGCGCGGCCTGCTCAAGGCGTTGCGACACGAGGCGCCGTACTGGGCCACGGCCCTCCCGCAGCTGCCGCGCCTAGTGCACCGCGCGCTTGCCGACGACCGCCTGGGCGCGATGCATGCCGCGCTCGAGAAGCTCGCGCGCGAAAATACTCGCCGCAATAATCTGATCACCGTCCTGCTTCTGGTGCTTGTCGCGCTCGCCGTCGCCGTAGGAGTGGCGCTGTTCTAGCGCTGCCCCGCGCCCCTCTGGCTATAATCGGCGCGGCGCCGCACTCGACCGGAAACCAGATGCTGATCGCGTTTGTTCTCGCCTACCTTTTGGTCACGATCGCGATCGGGCTTTGGGCGGCGCGGCGGGTGAAAAACTCCAAGGACTACGTCGTTGCCGGGCGCAGCCTGCCGCTGTACATGAATACGGCGACGGTCTTCGCGACGTGGTTCGGCGCCGAATCCGTGCTCTCGGTTTCCTCGGAGTTCGCCAAGGACGGCCTGGGCGGTGTCATCGCTGACCCCTTCGGGGCGTCGATGTGCCTCGTGATCGTGGCTCTGTTCTTTGCGCGAGCGTTCTACCGCATGGACCTGCTCACGATCGGCGACTTCTACCGCAAGCGCTACGGCCGCACGGTCGAGGTCGCCACCAGCGTGCTCATAACCGTTTCCTACCTAGGCTGGACTTCGGCGCAAATGACCGCGCTCGGGCTGGCGTTCTCTACGCTGTCGCAGGGGGCGATTTCCCTCAACACCGGCATCATCCTCGGCGCGGTCGTCGTGCTCGCCTATACCATATGGGGCGGAATGTGGTCCGTGGCTTTCACCGACCTCTTCCAGTCGACGATGATCATCGTCGGCGTGGTGCTGATCGCGTGGCTCGTGAGCGACATGGCAGGCGGCGCACCGAAGGTGATCGCCGCGGCGGCGCACGCCGGCAAATTCGAATTCTGGCCCAAGGGGGGCACCAAGGAGTGGCTCGGGTTCTTCGCCGCCTGGCTGACGCTCGCCGTAGGATCGATCCCGCAGCAGGACGTCTTCCAGCGCGTCACCTCGGCGCGCAACGAAAAAACGGCGATCCGCGGCACGCTGTTGGGCGGCGTGATCTACTTCTGCTTCACCTTCGTGCCGATCTTCATCGTCTATGCCGGCCTCATGATCGAGCCCTCGCTGAGCAAGCTGCTCGACGCCGAGGACGCGCGCCGCATGCAGCAGATCCTGCCGAGCTTCATCCTCACGCACACGCCGATGTGGGCGCAAATCCTGTTCTTCGGCGCGCTGCTCTCGGCGATCCTGTCGACCGCGAGCGGGGCGCTGCTCGCGCCGACCGCGCTGTGCACCGAAAACGTCATTCGGCCGTTCTTCCCGCGCATGGGCGACCGCCAGTTCCTGCTCCTGCTGCGCACCGTGCTCGTCACCTTCGCCCTCGCGGCGCTCATCTTCGCGCTCAACTCGACGAGTACGATGTACGACATGGTGCAGAACGCGTACAAGGTAACTCTGGTGGGCGCCCTGGTTCCACTCGCGGCAGGCATCTACTGGAAGCGCTCGAACATGCCGGGCGCGATTCTGTCGATCGTATTTGGTCTGTTCGCCTGGTTGGTCGCCGAGTTCACCGCGCCGCAGGCGACGGTGCCGCCGCAGCTGGTCGGCCTCGTCGCCGCGATCTTCGGCATGGTGATGGGCACCTACGCCGCGCGTCGCCTGCCGCCGCAGCATCTTGGC
>JBAUTD010000059.1:0-2055 GCA_049582045.1 Burkholderiales bacterium | reverse complement strand
CTCGCGGCGCGGCTGGCCATCGTCCCGGTGGGCCTGCTGCGCACGCTCGAGCGCTACAACGAGGATGCGCGCCGCGGCGTCGACTCGGCCTTCGGGCTGGGCGGCGATCCCTACCAGCGCTTCCTGGGCGACGCGCGCAACGCGCCCAATCCCTGCATGCGCCCGATCGAGGCGGCGCCGTTCTTCGCGATCCGCATCCACGCGAGCGACCTCGGCACTTCCGCCGGCCTGATCACCGACGGCGCGGCGCGCGTGCTGGACGCGGCCGGCCGCCCGGTGCCGGGGCTGTACGCCTGCGGCAACGACATGAACTCGATCATGGACGGCGCCTACCCCGGGCCCGGCATCACGCTCGGGCCGGCGCTGGTGTTCGGCTACTTGGCCGCGCGCGGCATGAGCTCGTAGGGCCCGCGCCAGCCGGGCAGCTTGCGGATGCGCCCGCGCCAGGCGGCGATCGCCGGGAAATCGGCGAAATCGAAGCCGAGCTCGCCGTCGTAGTACATGTAGCCCGCCATCGAGAGGTCGGCGATCGTCGGCCGCTCGAGCGTGATCCACTCGCGCCCGGCAAGGTGCTTGTCGACGATCCTGAGCGCGCTGTCGGCGCGGGCCTTGAGGAACTTGGTCACCTCGTTGTCCTGCTTCATGAAATGCGTCATGAAGCGGTGGGTCGCGATGTAGCTGGTGAACTTGTGGTTGTCGAACAGCAGCCAGCGCAGCACCTCGCGCCGCT
This sequence comes from Burkholderiales bacterium, assembly GCA_049582045.1. Lineage (GTDB taxonomy): Bacteria > Pseudomonadota > Gammaproteobacteria > Burkholderiales > SG8-39 > DAHVFK01. Next base: position 1,325 of record JBAUTD010000059.1, on the reverse strand, counting down.
CGTCGTCGTTCGACCAGCCGAAGCGCCCGGTGCGCTGCACGAGGTAGTCGAGGATCGCGCCGGACTGGCTGAGCAGCTTTCCGCGGTGGGCGAGCGTCGGGCACTCGCCCATCTCGTTCACTTCGCTGCGGAACGCATCGCCGCGCGTTTCGCCGTCCATGAACGCCACTTTGCGCGGCGCCCAGTCGAGCCCGCATAGCGTCAGCATCAGGGCGGCCTTGTAGCTGTTGCCCGACTCCCCGAAGCAGTAGAGCTCGAATTCGGCCATGGTCTGCATTTTCCCTCCCCCCCGTCCCGGTGGCGCGCGCGGCGCCGATGCGCTACCTTGCGAAGCAAGGAGGATAAATCATGACGACCCCGCTTGCTGGAGGTTGCCTGTGCGGCGCGATCCGGTACGCCGTCGACGCGCCGATCACGGAGCTGCGCGCCTGCCACTGCGCTCACTGCCAGAAAGCCTCCGGCGCGGCGGGCAGCGTAAACGCGGTGATCCCCAGCGCGGCCTTCCACCTCATCCAGGGCAGGCCCAAGCGCTACGACTCCGCCGCCGACAGCGGGCGCACGCTGTACCGCTTCTTCTGCGCCAACTGCGGCTCGCCGATCTACAGCCAGCGCGCGACGGCGCCCGAGACGGTGGTGCTGCGCGCCGGGACGCTCGATCGCGGCGACGACATGAAGATCACGGTCAACATCTGGACCGGCAGCGCGCGCCCATGGGCCTACATCGATCCCGCGAGCAAGCAGTTCACCGGTCAACCCGACGCGCCCGCGCCGCGCAAGTCATAGCCACAGGATCCGCTTGCGGTAGTCTAGATCGGTCAGCAGCGGCTCGGCCGGGCCCTGGTGGAACACCGCGCCGCGCTCGAGCGCGAACACGCGGTCGGCGAGCGCGAGCACGAGGTCCAGGTTGTGCTCGACGATGACGATCGAGACGCGCCCGCGCAGCCGGTCGAAGACCGAAAACAGCTCCTGCACCACGGCGGGGGCCAGGCCCTCGAACGGCTCGTCCAGCAGCAGCAGCTTCACGTTGCCCGATAGAGCGCGCGCCACCGCCGCCATCTGCTGCTCGCCGCCCGAGAGGTAGTCGGCCGCGACGTGCATGCGTTCCTTCAGGCGCGGGAAGTGCTCGAAGATCTCCTCTTCGCTCCACGCCACTCCGGCGCGGCCGTCGCTCGCGCGCGCGAGGCGCCCGAGCGCGAGGTTGTCGGCCACCGTCATGCCGGCGAACAGCCCCCGGCCCTGCGGCACGTAGCCGATGCCGAGGCGCGCGATGTCGGGCGCCGGCAGCGCGGCGATGTCGTGCCCGCCGAATTCGATCCGGCCCGAGG
>JBAUTD010000058.1:0-3765 GCA_049582045.1 Burkholderiales bacterium | reverse complement strand
ACTCGAAGCCGTTCAGGCCGACCGCGCGCAGCTTCTCGCGCGCCGTCGCCTCCGCCTGCCCGCGGTCCATGCGGCGCACCTTGCGCAGGGCGAGCGATACGTTGTCGAGCACGCAGTAATGGGAGAACAGATGGAAGTGCTGGAACACCATCCCGACGCGAGCGCGCACCGCGTCGACGTCCACGCGTGGCTCGGTGATGTCCTGCCCGCCAAGCAGAATGCGCCCGGATTCCGGGTGCTCGAGCAGGTTCGCGCAGCGTAGCAGGGTCGATTTGCCGGAGCCTGAAGGGCCGACGATGCAGGTCGTCATGCCGCCGGGCGCGTCAAGCTCGACCTCCCGCAGCACGGCGACGCGCCCGAAGGATTTGCTGACGCGCTCGAAGCGAACGCTGGTGCCTTGCGCTTTCTCGACCACTTGGGCTCGCGTGCCTAGTCGGCTTCGATCGGACGCACCGGGGCCCCGGTGCGCATGCGCCGGTCCCAGGCATTGACGGCGTAGGTCGTCGGAATCGTGATCGCCAGATAGACCAGGCCGGCGGCGGTCAACGGCGACAGATTGGCGTTGTTGATCGCGGCGTCCTGCGCGATCGCGAACATTTCCCGCTGCGGGGCGGTGAGGCCGAGCAGATAGACCAGCGAGGTGGCCTTGACCACCAGTATGAACTGGCCCGTGAGCGGCGGCAGCACGCGGCGCGCGCCCTGCGGAATGATGACGTAGCGCATGGTCTGCAGCTGCGACATTCCGGTGCTGCGCGCGGCCTCGACCTGGCCGCGCTCGACGCTCTGGAAGCCGGCGCGGAAGATCTCGGCGAAATATGCGCTCTCGATCAGGCCGATCGCGAGCGCGGCGTAGCCGTAGGTGTTGTCGCCGAAGATACTCAGTCCGGCCAGCGGCAGCCCCTGGCCGATCAGGTACACCGTCAGGATGTGCGGCAGTCCGCGCAGGATGTCGACGTAGGCGCGGCACGGCAAATGGACCCCGCGATGCCCCGCGAGCAGCCCGCCGGCCACCAGCAGGCCGAGCACGATCCCGATCGCGCTGGCAAAAACCGAGAGCAGGAGCGTGTTGGGCAGGCCGACCTTCAGCACTTCCGGCATCGCCTGGGCGATGAGCTCCGGATCGAAGAAGGTGGCGAAGATCCGGTGCAGGCCCTCGAGCATCGCGCCGCCCTTGCCGCTATCTGCTGGCCGGGCGCGGCATGCCGGGGTAGTCGCTGAACAGCCGCTCCGGGATCGACACGGTCGGCGGGTTCCACTTCCCGAACAGTCGCGTGAAGGTGCCGTCGAGCATCGCCGCCTTGAGCGCCTCGTTCAGCGCGGCGCGCAGCGCCGGCCGGTCCTTGGCGACCGGAAAGCCGGTGACGCCGCTCTCGACCGTCTGCGACGCCTGGAGCTCGGGGTGCTTTTCGATCAGGTGCTTCGCGGTCGCGTTGCCGGTGAACAGCCCGTCCACTTGGCCCGCCATCAGCGCGTTGGTGCTGGAGGCGATATTGGGAAACTCTCTCACCGTGACCTGCGGCGCGATCTTTTCGATAAGCGGAATGAGCGCGCTGCCGCGCGTGATCGCGACCGTCTTGCCCGAGGCGCTCTCGACAGTGGCGAGCGGCGCGTCCTTGCGGCTGACCAGCTGCGCCTGGCCGTAGCCGACCGCCGTGGTGAAGTCCACCACCTTCTCGCGCTTCGGCGTGACGAGCACGCCGAAGGCCGCGGTGTCGTACTGGTGGTTCTGGACCGCCGGGACCATGGCGGCAAAAGTGGTCGATACGTAGGTGACCTTCAGCCCCAGGTGCCGGGCCATCGCGTTCATTAGCTCGATCGCAAAGCCGGTCGGCTTGCCGTCCTGCAGGAACGAAACCGGCTTGTCGTCCGCGCGGTAGGCAACGCGCAGCTCACCAGGGGTGCTGGTTTGAAGATCGCCCGCGGCTGCGGCCGGCGACCCCAGGCAGGCGGCGAGAGCGAGCGACAGGCAAACGAGCGTTCGTGAGCGCGTCATGGCGGATTCCTCCTCGGTCATCGATGGACGCCCAAGTGTGCCGCCGCACCCGCTTGCGAAAATGCGAATTGGTCGACCTTCAATTCGACAAAACCGAACGATCGACGAATAATCCATTGATGCCGGACAGTTACCTGCGTTTTCGTCGACCATGAACATCCGGGCGCTGCGCCTGTTCCGGCTGGTCGTCAGCAAAGGCTCGCTCTCGGCGGCCGCCGAGGCCATGAGCCTCAGCCCGCCGGCGGCCAGCCGCCTGATCGCGCTGCTGGAGGCCGAGACGCGCCTGCAGCTTTTCAACCGCTCGCGCCGGCGCCTGACCCTGACCCGCCAGGGCGAAGCCTTCTTTCGCGAGGCCGAGCACATCCTCGCTGGCTTCGACGAGATTCCGCGCATCGCGTCCGAGATCCGGCAGAAGGCGCAGGAGCAGCTGCGGCTGGTTACCGCGCCGCGCATCGGCCAGGGCGTCGTGTCGCCCGCGCTCGCGCTGTTCTGCCGCGAGCGGCCCGGGATCCGGATTACGGTCGACGTGCAGTCGCGCTTCGGAATCGAGGGCAGGATGGGCGCGCGGCTTTACGACCTCGGCATCATTTCGCTGCCCGTCAGCCATCCGCTGGTGGAGATCGAGAACCGGCCGCTGTTCCGGGCGCGAATGGAAGCGCTGCTGCCGGAGCGGCATGCGCTCGCCGCCAAGCCCGCGCTCAGTGCGGCGGATCTCGCCGGCGAGCCGCTGCTTGGCCTATGGCCGGGGCAGCCCTGGCGCCAGCAGGTGGACGACTTCTTCCGTTCCGGCGGCGCGAAGCCGTCGTACGCGGTGGAGACCCGCTCCTCGCTCATGGCCTGCCAGCTGGTGCGCGACGGCGCGGGGGTGGCGATCCTCGACCGGCTTTGCGCGCGCGCGATCGATCTGACGGGCATCGCGATCCGCCCGCTGGTGCCCGAGCGCTGGATCCTGTTCGGATACATTCGGCAGCTGCGGCAGCCGCCGAGCGAGAACGCGGCCGCGTTCCTGGATTGCCTGCGCCGCAGCGTCGAGGCATTTCGCGCCGGCTCGGAGCAGAACGCGCAGGCGGTGGTCCCGCTCTGGAACGAGGCGGACGCGAAGAGCGATCAGGTCCGCAGGCGGTAGCCGGTGCGGAAGATCCAGGCCACGACCGCGAGCGAGGCGGCGAGGAACACGAGCGTCATGCCCAGGCTGACCGCGACGCTCACGTCCGCGAGGCCGTAGAAGCTCCAGCGAAAGCCGCTGATCAGGTACACGACGGGATTGAACAGGGTCACCGTCTGCCACGCGGGCGGCAGGATGTGGATCGAGTAGAAGCTGCCGCCGAGGAAGGTGAGCGGGGTGACGATCAGGAGCGGAATGAGCTGGAGCTTCTCGAAGCCGTCGGCCCAGATGCCGATGATGAAGCCGAGCAGGCTGAAGGTCACCGCCGTCAACACCAGAAACGCGATCATCCAGAACGGGTGGGCGATGTGGATCGGCACGAACAGAAACGCCGTGGCGAGGATCACCAAGCCGAGAATGATCGACTTGGTGGCTGCGGCGCCGACATAGCCGATGACGATCTCGAGATAGGAGATCGGTGCGGAGAGCAACTCGTAGATCGTGCCGGTGAAGCGCGGGAAATAGATGCCGAACGAGGCGTTGGCGACGCTCTGGGTGAGGAGCATCAGCATGATCAGCCCCGGCACGATGAAGGCGCCATAAGGCACGCCCTCGATCTCGCTGATGCGTGAGCCGATCGCCGCCCCGAACACCACGAAATAAAGCG
>JBAUTD010000057.1:0-11195 GCA_049582045.1 Burkholderiales bacterium | reverse complement strand
CGTCACAGCTTCTGCTCGACCCAGCCCTGCACCGAGCGCAGCGCCTCGGGCAGCTTGGCAGGCTCGGCGCCTCCGGCCTGCGCCATGTCGGGGCGCCCACCGCCCTTGCCGCCGACCTGCTGGGCGACGAAATTGACCAACTCTCCTGCCTTGAGCTTGGCGGTCAGGTCGGCGGTCACGCCGGCCACCAGCGAGACCCGGCCTTCGCTCACCGTGCCGAGCACGATCGCCGCCGACTTCAGTTTGCCTTTCAGCTTGTCCAGGGTCTCGCGCAGCGTCTTGGCGTCGGCGCCCTCGAGCGACGCGGCGAGGACCTTGGCGCCCTTCACTTCGCGCGCCTGCTCGGCCAGGTCATCGCCCTGGCTCGAGGCGAGCTTGGACTTCAGGCGCGCGAGCTCCTTTTCGAGCGCGCGCTCGCGCTCGCGGGTCGTCTGGATGCGTTCCTCGAGCTTGTCGCGCGTAGTCTGGTAGAAGCCCTCGACGAAGCTCATCTGGCGCTCGAGGTCCTGCACGTACTCGAGCGCGCCCTCGCCGGTCACGGCCTCGACGCGCCGGATGCCGGCCGCGACGCCGGACTCGGAGACGATCTTGAACAATCCGATGTCGCCGGTGCGCGCGACGTGCGTGCCTCCGCACAACTCGGTCGATACGTCACCCATTGAGAGCACGCGCACCTCGTCGCCGTACTTGTCGCCGAAGAACGCGAGCGCGCCGGCCTTGATCGCGTCGTCGAATTTCATGATCCGGGCGCTCACCTCGAGGTTGCGCCGGATGGCGTCGTTCGCCAGCGCTTCGACGCGGCGGATCTCGTCCGCGGTCATCGGCTGCGGGTGCGAGAAGTCGAAGCGCGTGCGCTGCGCGTCGACCAGCGAGCCCTTCTGCTGCACATGCGCGCCGAGCACCTTGCGCAGCGCGGCATGCATCAGATGGGTAGCCGAGTGGTTCCACATCGCGCGCCGGCGCGAGGTCACGTCCACCTGCGCGCTCACTTCGTCACCCACCTTGAGCCGGCCGGTCACCTGCGCGCCGTGGTGGCCGAAAACCTCGGCCTGGATCTTCTGCGTGTCGGCCACCGCGAAGGTTCCCGCAGGACCGATCATCTCGCCGCGGTCGCCGACCTGGCCGCCCGATTCGGCGTAGAACGGCGTGCGGTCGAGCACCACGACGCCCGACTCGCCGGCACCCAGCTCGCCGACCTGCGCGCCCTCGCGGTAGAGCGCGATCACGGTGCCCTTGAGCGACAGCGTGTCGTAGCCGCGGAACTCGGTCTTGCCGCCGGCGTAATCGAGCCCCGCCGCCATCGAGAAGCGGCTCGCGGCTCGCGCGCGCTCGCGCTGCTGCGCCATCGCTGCCTCGAAGCCCGCGATGTCGATCTGCACCCCGCGCTCGCGGCAGATGTCGGCCGTGAGGTCGACCGGGAAGCCGAAGGTGTCGTAGAGCTTGAACACGGTTTCGCCGTCGAGCATCGGGCCTTCGCCCGCCAGCGCCGCCTCGAGCACCTGCATGCCGTGATGCAGCGTCTCGGCGAAACGCTCCTCCTCCTGCTTGAGCACCTGCGCCACGCGCGACTTGGCCGCGCTAAGCTCCGGATAGGCCTCCCCCATCGCCCTGTCCAGGTCCTCGACCAAGCGGTAGAAGAACGGCTGCTGCCGGCCGAGCTTGTAGCCGTGCCGGATCGCGCGCCGGATGATCCGGCGCAGCACGTAGCCGCGGCCTTCGTTGCCCGGAATGACGCCGTCGACGATCAGGAAGCTGCAGGCGCGGATGTGATCCGCGATCACGTTGAGCGACGGGCTGTTGAAGTCCTTGGCGCCGGTCTCGCGCGCCGCCGCACGGATCAGGTCCTGGAACAGGTCGATCTGGTAGTTCGAGTGCACACCCTGCAGCACCGCGGCGATCCGCTCAAGCCCCATGCCGGTGTCGACCGACGGCTTGGGCAGCGGATGCATCACGCCCGCGTCGTCGCGGTTGAACTGCATGAAAACCAGGTTCCAGATCTCGATGTATCGGTCGCCGTCGGCGTCGGGCGATCCCGGCGGCCCTCCGGGGATACCCTCGCCGTGGTCGTAGAAGATCTCGCTGCAGGGGCCGCAGGGACCGGTCTCGGCCATCTGCCAGAAGTTGTCCGACTGGTATTTCTGGCCGCCGGGCTTGTCGCCGATTCGGACGCAGCGCTCCTTCGGCACCCCGATCTCGCGCGTCCACAGCTCGTAGGCCTCGTCGTCGGTGTGATAGACCGTGGTCCAGAGCTTGTCGGCCGGCAGCTTGTAGACCTTGGTCAGCAGCTCCCAGGCGAAGTGGATCGCGTCCTTCTTGAAGTAGTCGCCGAAGGAGAAGTTGCCCAGCATCTCGAAGAAGGTGTGGTGGCGCGCGGTGTAGCCGACGTTCTCGAGGTCGTTGTGCTTGCCGCCCGCGCGCACGCAGCGCTGCGAGGTCGTGGCGCGGCTGTAAGGGCGCCGCTCCTTGCCGAGAAAGACGTCCTTGAACTGCACCATGCCGGAGTTGGTGAACAACAGCGTCGGGTCGTTGGCCGGCACGAGCGGACTCGAGGCCACGACGGCGTGGCCCTTGGACTTGAAGTACTCGAGGAAGCTCGAGCGGATCTGGCTTGATTTCATGATCCCGGCGCTAGGCAAAAGTGCTTGATTTTACAGCAAACCTCATCGGCTCTTGAGGTGCCCCTCCGCCGCCAGCTCCTGCATCGACTCGCGCGTGAACTCGGCGCGCGGCGCGTCGCCGCCGATGACGAACATCAGCACCGAATACTTGCGCTTGCTGCCGCGGGTGACGTTCATGAAGCGGCGCGAGACGCCGGCAGGGAACGAGATCACGTCCAGCGGCTTCAAGTCGACGTGCTCGATGCGCCCCTTCCGGTTCTCCCAGCTCGCGCGCCAGGTGCCGGTCATGGCGATAAAGGTCTCGTTGGTGTCGTGGTTGTGGAACATCGGCCCGTGTCCGGGCAGGGCGCGGCAATATCCCAGGTTGAAGCCTTCGGAAATCTTGATCGCCGCCAGGCGCGAGGCCTTGTCGCCCACCGGCGAGGTGACCGCGCCCTGATTTTCACCCTTCGGCGGCTGGAAGCCGATCACGTTGTACAGAATTCGCTCGCAGCCAGGATAGCGGCTGTCGGGCAAGCCGCCGTCGAATCCCTTGAGCTTGTCGAAGCGCGCCACGCGCTTGAGCATGTCCTTGCGCGAGACGCGCGTCCTGCGCAGCTGTTCACGGTATTGCATCTGTTTCACCTCCTCATGATGTTGGGGGTCGCTTTTTGCCGAGTAGTCGGCCGAGGACTGTCGGCGCACCCTGCAGCAGGCTGTCGACAGCGTGCTCGATCAGTGCCGGAAGGTCCTCGTGCACCCGACTGCGGTAGATGAACTTGCGCACGCAGTAGTAGAAGATCCCGCCGTGCAGATCCCACGCGAGCTCCATCTCGAACGGCGAGATCGGAGCCCGCCGGCTGTCGGGCAGGCCGAGCTCGATCCGCAGCTCGGCGCAGATGCGCCGCAGCAGCTGCTTCTCCAGCATGTCGATGTAGCGCCGGTTGAAGCCCGTGCCGGCCAGCCCGGCGTACATGTACAGGCGGATCCACTCCGGGCGGAACACGACCGCCGTGTAGCGCCGGTAGAACTCGATCAGGCGCGCGCGCAGCGGACGCGAGTGGTCCTCCAGCAGGGCGCGCCAGGCCGGGTCCCAGCGGCTCAGAAACACCTCGCGGTAGACGCGCTCGAGCAGGGCGCGCTTGGAGGGGAAGTAGCGGTACAAGAGCGGCTGCGTGATGCCCAGGCGGCGCGACAGCTCGCGCGTCCGGCCGGAGAAGCCGACTTCCGAGAAGAAGCGGATCGCTTCGCTCACGATCTGCTTCTCCCGCTCGCCCGGCAGCAGCCGACGGGAGGGGGGCTTGCGCTTTGCGCGTTTCGTGCCCATGCGTGTAGATTATCGCCTGATCACCAGCGGCGCACCGCGAACATGCGTATGGGCAAATAGATGAAGCTCGGTTATTTCACCATGCCGCTGCATCCGCCGCAGCGCAATTACGTCGAGACGCTGAAGGAGGACCGCGAGGCGATCCTGCTCGCCGACCGGCTCGGCTACTGCGAGGCCTTCGTCGGCGAGCACGTTACCGACATCGCCGAGTCGGTCACCAGCTGCGCCACCTTCCTTGCCAGCCTGGTGCACGACACGCGCCGGATCAAGCTCGGCACCGGGACGCTGAACCTGCCCAACGGCCATCCGGCCCAGCTCGCGGCCACCGTGTCGATGCTCGACAACATGCTCGAAGGTCGCTTCATCGTCGGCATCAGCCCCGGCGGGCTGCCCTCAGACTGGGAGGTGTTCGGCAACATGGGTGCGGACCGCACCGCCATGTTCGTCGAGTGCATCGACCACATGATCGGCATCTGGACCGGCTCGCCGCCCTACGATCTCAAGGGCCGGTTCTGGAACATCTCGACCGAGAAGACCATGATTCCCGAGATCGGCCAGGGGCTCATCCCGAAGCCTTACCAGAAGCCGCATCCGCCCATCATCGTCACCGCGGTCGAGCCCTTCTCGAAGGGCGTCACCGAGGCGGCGAAGCGAGGCTGGGACCCGATCTCGGCCAACTTCCTCCTGCCGCATTGGGTCAAGTCGCACTGGCCGAAATACGCCGAGGGCTGCGCCGCCGCGGGGCGCCGGGCGGACCCGGCCAACTGGCGCGTTGCGAAGACAGTGTTCGTCGCCGACGCCGCCGCCACCGCGCGCGAGTACGCGTTCGGCCCGGGCAGCCCCTACCGCTTCTATTACCAGCAGCTGTTGCTCAAGCTCAAGCGCGCGGGTCGCATCAACCTGTTCAAGCCCTCCAAGGACACGCACGACGAGCAGGTGACGCTCGACACGGTGGTCGACAGCCTCGTGATCGCGGGCACGCCCGACCAGGTGGCCGAGCAACTACTCGCCTTTCGCGCAACGACGGGCGATTTCGGCACCCTGCTGTACTGCGGCATCGACTGGGTCGACGCGAAGCTCGCGCGCCGCTCGATGGAGCTGATGGCGGAAAAAGTGATGCCCGCGGTCAACCGCGCGACGGGAGGATGACGGTGGCGCAAGGCAAGCGGCCGCGCGACCGGGTGCCGTACTCGGCGATCGTCGACCGGCCGCCGCTCAAGCTGCCCGGCGGCGCGCGCATGGCGGTATGGACCATCGTGAACGTCGAGGAGTGGTCGATCGAGCGCAACATGCCGCGCACCGTGCTGCCGCCGCCGATGGGCCAGCCGCTTCAGCCCGACCTGCCGAACTGGGCCTGGCACGAGTACGGCATGCGCGTGGGCTTCTGGCGCTTCGTCGAGCTGCTCGCGCGCTGCAAGGTGACCCCGACCATGGCGGTCAACGGCTCGGTGCTCAAGAGCTACCCGCGCATCGCCGAAGCCGCGCGCGCGGCGAACTGGGAGTTCATGGGACACGGCTACCTGCAGGGCCCGATGCACAACGTAACCGACCAGCGCGAGGCAATCCGCGACACGATCGAAGTGATCCGCTCGTTCACCGGCAAGCCGCCGCGCGGCTGGGAGAGCCCGGGCCTGACCGAGACCTACGACACGATCGACATCCTGCACGAGGAGGGACTCGAGTACGTCGCCGACTGGGTTCTGGACGACCAGCCGGTGAAGATCCGCACCTCCACGGGCCACATCGTGTCGGTGCCCTACACGCTCGAGGTGAACGACATCCCGATGATGGCGCTGCAGCACCACAGCGCGGACGAGATGTTCAGGCGCGGCGCGGCGCAGTTCGACCGGCTGTACGAGGAAAGCGAAACGATCACGCGCGTGATGGCGATCAGCGTGCATCCGTACATCACCGGCGTGCCGCACCGCATCGGCTGGCTGGAAAAACTCTACCAGCACATCCAGGCCAGGCCCGGCGTCGTGCTCTGGACCGGGGAGCAGATTCTTGACTGGTACCTGACCCAGGTTTCCTGAATTGCTGCTACACTTTTGCGCAAGTCCCGTGCGGCACGAATAGAGGACAATACTGCAGTCAACGCTGCAGTCACCACAACGGAGAGGAGGACTCGGAGATGATCAAGCGTCGTTCATTCATGCGCGCCTCGCTGGCCTCGGGCATTACCGCCCTTGCGCTTGCATCCGGCTCGCTCGTTTCGTTCGGAGCTCAGGCCGCGCAGCCGATCAAGATCGGCTTCAGCATGGCGCTCACCGGCGGCCTTGCCGGCGCCGGCAAGGCGGCGCTCATCGCGATGGAGATCTGGCGCGACGACGTCAACAAGAAGGGCGGGCTGCTCGGCCGCCCGGTCGAGTTCGTCTATTACGACGACGCCACCAACCCGGCCACGGTGCCCGGCATCTACACCAAGCTGCTGAACGTCGACAAGGTCGACTTGGTCGTATCCAGCTACGGCACGAACGAGATCGCGCCCGCGATGCCGATCGTGATGCGCAAGAAGCTGGTGTTCCCCTCGCTGTTCGGCCTGGCGGTGAACGATCAGTTCAACTACAACCGCTACTTCCAGATCATGCCGGCGGGGCCCGAGCCGAAAGTCGACTGGTCGCGCGGCTTCTTCGAGCTGGCCGCCGAGCAGAAGCCCAAGCCGCAGACGGTCGCCATCGTCGCGGCCGACGCGGAATTCCCGCTCAATGCCGCCGCGGGCGCGCGCAAGAACGCGCTGGCAAAGGGCTTCAAGATCGTCTACGACAAGACCTATCCACCGTCGACCACGGACTACACGCCGATCGTGCGCGCGATTGAGGCCACCAGCCCCGACATCGTGTATGTGGCCTCCTATCCGCCCGACTCGGTCGGCATGGTCAAGGCCGCCCATGAAGTCGGACTGAAGGCGAAGATGTTCGGCGGCGGCATGGTCGGGCTGCAGTTCGCGGCGATCCAGAAGAACCTCGGCCCGCTGCTCGACAACATCATCAACTACGACTTCTGGGTGCCGGAGCCCACGCTCAACTTCCCGGGCGTGAAGGAGTTCCTCGCGCGCTACCAGGAAGCGGCCAAGGGCAAGGGGGTCGACCCGCTCGGGCACTACCTGCCGCCGTACGCCTACGCCTACATGCAGGTGCTCGCGCAGTCGGTCGAGGCGGTGAAGAGCCTCGACCAGGCGAAGCTCGCCGGCTACATGCACCAGCACACCTTCGACACCGTGGTCGGCAAGGTGAAGTTCGGCAAGAACGGCGAGTGGGCCAAGAGCCGCGTGCTGATGGTGCAGTTCCGCGACGTGCAACCGAACAATCTGGAGCAGTTCGCCGGGCCCGGCAAGCGCATCGTGCTGTATCCGAAGGCCTGGAAATCGGGGGACATCGTCTACCCGTACAAGAAGTAAGCCGCGCCCGCACGAGCCCGCGCGACGGTGCTGTCCGTTGACCTCTTCGCCAACGCCGTCGTCGCGGGGCTCCTGCTAGGCGGCTTCTACGCCGCCGTGTCGATAGGGCTGGCCATCACTTTCGGCCAGCTCGATATCGTCAACATCGCTCATCCGGCGTTCGTCATCGTAGGCTCTTACACGGCCTACATCCTCAACAGCAGGTTCGGCATCGACCCGGTGCTGATCGGCCTGCTGGCGACGCCGGTGTTCTTCTTCGTCGGCGCGGGCATCTACCGCGTCTACTACGCCGCGTTCGAGCGCACCGGACAGGAATCGCTCTCGGGGCTGGCGTTCTTCTTCGGCATGATGTTCATCATCGAGGTGCTGCTCAACATGGCGTACGGCGTCGATTACCGCCTGGTGAGCGCGCCCTACATCGGCCAGAGCATCAACATCGGCTTCGTCGGCGTGCCGTACCGCATGCTGGTCCCGTTCGGCGTCGCCGCCGTGCTCACGGGCGGGGTCTACCTCTACCTCTCGCGCACCTTCATGGGCCGCGCGATCCTCGCCGTCGCCCAGGACCGGCTCGCGCTGCAGCTGATGGGCGCCGACCCGGTGAAGATCAAGCAGTTCGCCTTCGGCCTGGCGATCGCCACCACCGCCGTCGCGGGCGCGCTGCTGATCATCATCGGCCCGGTCGAGCCGTCGGTGGGCAGGCAATATATCGGGCGGGTGTTCGCCATCGTGGTGCTGGGCGGCATGGGCAGCATTCCGGGAATGGCGATCGCCGCATTGCTGCTCGGGGTGGTCGAGACGATGGTGGGCACCTTCATGGGCCCCTCGTGGTCGCCGGCGGTGTCCTTCGGCGTGCTGCTGCTCACGCTCGCGCTGCGCCCGTCCGGGCTGTTCGGAAGAAAGTAGATGAAGGGCCGCGTCTTCTGGGGCTCGATGGTCGCCGCGCTCGTCGCCGGGCTGCTTCTGACGCACTTCGTCGCCAACGAGTACTACTTCAATGCGCTGTACGTGATCCTGCAGGCCACCATCATGTCGGTGGCGTGGAACATCCTGGGCGGCTTCACCGGCTACGTGAACTTCGGCAGCGCAGGTTTCTTCGCCATCGGCGCCTACACCAGCATCGCGCTCGGCAAAGCCTTCGGCCAGGACCTGCCGCTGCCGTACATGATCGTCGCGGCCGCTCTGATCTGCGGCCTGGTCGGCCTGTCACTGGGCTACCTCACCCTGCGCCTGAAGGGAGTGTATTTCTCGATCGCGACACTGGCGATGGCAATCGTGTTCGAGACGCTGATGAACAACTGGTCCTACGTGGGCGGCGCGCGCGGAGCCTACATCCTTACCCCGGACAGCTACTTGTGGTTCAACAGCTACATCCAGATGCTCTTCATGGTGATGCTGCTGCTGACGCTCGGCTCGATCGCGGTCTCGCGCGCGCTAAACGCCTCGCGCCTCGGACGGGGCCTCGCCGCGATCCGCGACGACGAAATCGCCGCGGAGTGCGCGGGCGTGCCGACGCTCAAGCTCAAGCTGATCTCGGCCACCATCATGGGCGCGATGATGGGCGTGGCGGGCGCGCCCTACCCCTACTTCGTCACCTTCGTCGACCCGGCCTCGGCCTTCAGCCTGTTCGTCGCGGTGAACGCGATCGCGATGCCGATGATCGGCGGCACCGCGCACTGGATCGGCCCGGTGATCGGCGCCCTGCTGGTCGGCACGGCGCAGCAGATCATCACCGTGACCGTGTCTTCCGAGCTCAACGTGCTGTTCGTCGGCATCATGCTGGTCGTGTTCATCAGCATGGCGCCCCAGGGCATCGTCGGCCTGGTGAAGAAGTTCCGCGCGAGGCGCGCGCGATGAACGACCAGGTGCTCACCGTCAGCGGCATCACCAAGCGCTTCGGCGGCTTCGTCGCGCTGCAGGGCGTGGACGTGCACGTAAACGCCGGAGAGCGCCTGGGCCTGATCGGACCGAACGGCTCGGGCAAGACGACGCTCATCAACTGCATCTCGGGCGCGCTGTTCAACGACGAGGGCTCGATCGTTTTCGAGGGCCGCGACATCACGCGCATGCCGGCGTACCAGCGCGCGCGCCTGGGCGTGGCGCGCAGCTTTCAGATCCCGAAGCCGTTCCGCAGCATGTCGGTGCTCGAGAACTTGAGGGTGCCGCTCGAATACGCGGCCTGGTCGCGCGCCGAGCACCGGCACATCACCGACGAGGCGATGGACGTGCTGGAGCAGATCGGCCTCAAAGGGCGGGCGCACGAAAATTCCGCCGGGCTGACCCAGGTCGACATGCGCAAGCTCGAGCTCGCGCGCGCGCTCGCGGCCAAGCCCAGGCTGCTCGTGTCCGACGAGGCGATGGCGGGGCTGTCGAGCTCGGAGGTGGACGAGATTCTCGAGATCCTGCTCGCGCTCAACCGGCGCGGGGTCGCGGTCATCATGATCGAGCACATCATGCGCGCCGTGATGCGCTTTTCCGAGCGCGTCGTGGTGCTGGATGCAGGGCACAAGATCGCCGAGGGCACGCCCGAGGAGATCGTGCGCAATCCGCAGGTGGAGCGGGCCTACCTTGGCGAATAGGCTCATCGCGAGCGGGATCGAGGCCGGCTACGGCGCGGTGCGGGTGCTGCACGGGCTGTCGATCCGCGTCGAGCAAGGCGAGGGCGTGGTGCTGCTGGGCTCGAACGGCAACGGCAAGAGCACGCTCATCAAGTGCATCATGGGCATCGTGCGGCCGACCGCCGGCGCGATCTACCTGGAGCGCGACGGCGAGCGCATCGACCTGGTCGGCAGGAGCCCGCAGCAGGTGGTCGACCTCGGCATCGCCCTGGTGCCGGAGGGACGGCGCCTGTTCCCGACGCTTACGGTGGAGGAGAACCTGATCCTCGGCGCGTACCGCCAGGGCGCACGGGCGAAGCTGGCGGACAACCTCGAGTTCGTCTACGAGGTTTTCCCCCGGCTCAAGCAGCGGCGGACGCAGACCGCAGGCAGCATGAGCGGCGGGGAGCAGCAGATGGTCGCGGTGGCGCGCGCGCTGATGTCCGAGCCCCACATGCTGCTGGTGGACGAGCCTTCGGTCGGCCTGTCGCCGCTGCTGGTGCACCAGATGATCACCAAGATCAAAGAGCTGAAGGAGCTGCGCCATCTCACCGTGCTGATGGCCGAGCAGAACTTCAACCAGGCGATCAGGATGGCCGATCGCGGGTACATCATCGTCCACGGCCAGATCGAGTTCGAGGGCGAGAGCGCGCTCGCGCTGCAGAACAACGACATGATCAAGCAGTACTATCTGGGGATTTAACGCGACGCGCAGCCGCGCAAGGCACCCCTGCTAAGACCCGTTCTATCGCTGTTCGCCGGCATCGCGATCCTGGTGGTGGGGATCGGGCTCCTGTTCACCGCGCTCGGCCTGCGCGCCGGGCTGATGGATTTTCCGGTCACCGTCACCGGTCTGGTGATGTCGGCCTACTTCGCAGGCTTCATCCTCGGCACCTATGTGTGCCCCGCGATCATCCGTCGCGCCGGGCATATCCGCGCCTTCGCCGCCATGGCGTCGGTCGCCTCGACCATGCCGATCCTGCATGCGCTCGTGCTCTCGCCCTGGGCCTGGGGCGCGCTGCGTCTGATCACCGGCGTTTGCATCGTCGGCCTGTACATGGTGATCGAGAGCTGGCTGAACGCGCTCGCGCCCAACTCCAAGCGCGGCACGATCTTCGCCGCTTACATGGCGACCACGCTCGGCGCGCTCGCGTTCGGCCAGTTCCTGATCCTCGTCGGCGACGTGCTCGGATTCACGCCTTTCGCTCTGGTGTCGATCCTGCTCTCGCTCGCGCTGGTGCCGGTCGCGCTCACGCGCGTGCCCGAGCCGCCGCCGGTGG
>JBAUTD010000056.1:0-24390 GCA_049582045.1 Burkholderiales bacterium | reverse complement strand
TAGCCCTCGAGCGTCTTTGCCTGCTCCAGAATCTCGCGCGCGCCGCCGCCGGCAAGCTGCCAGGTATAGAGCGCCTGCAAGGCGATCTCGCGCGCGCGGCGCCGGTAGGTCTTCATCGCCAGCGCTCCGTGAGCGAGCCGCGCAGCCGCGCCATTTCCACGGCGACGCGCACTGCCTCGGCCCCCTTGTCGGTGCGCGCCAGCGCCTGCGCCTCGTCGTCGGTGGTGAGGATGCCGTTTGCCACCGGTATGCCGAACTCGAGCGCGACGTCCATCACGCCGCGCGCCGACTCGTTGGCGACAATCTCGAAATGATAGGTATCTCCCCGCACTACCGCGCCGAGCGCGACCAGCGCGTCGAAGCAGCCCGACTGCGCCATCCACTGCAGCGCGAGCGGAATCTCGAGCGCGCCTGCGACACTCGTGCGCGTGACGTCCTCGGGACGCACGCCGAGCGCGACGAGCTCGGCGTCGGCGCGCACAAGCAGCTTCGCGACGATGTCCTCGTTGAAACGGCTGGAAACGAGGCCGACGCGCAGGCCCGCGCCGATAAGCGGTTCGGCCATTGCTCAGCCCCCGCGCCGCGGCAAGTCGGCGTAGCCCGTGACCTCGAGCCCGAAGCCCGCCATGCTCGGCATTTTGCGCGGCGCCGCCATCAAGCGCATCTTGCCGACCCCGAGATCGCGCAGGATCTGCGCTCCGATGCCGTAGGTGCGGAGGTCGGTGCTGCGCAGATCACGGCGCGGCGCCTTTTCCTCCGGCCGGGCCTCGCCCAGGCGCTCTTCGAGCGCGTCGTCGGACTGCGCACAGTTGAGCAGCACCATGACACCCGCGCCCGAGCCTGCGATCGCCGCCAGCGCTTCGGGGATGCTCCAGGAGTGCGTGCCAGCGCCCGAATCGAGCAGATCGACGATGGACAGCGGCTCGTGAACGCGCACCAGCACGTCGACATCCGGGCGGATTTCTCCGCGCAGCAGCGCCAAGTGGGTTCCGCCGGTCGGAACGTCGCGATAAGCCACCAGCCGAAAGCGCCCGCACGCGGTGTCGATCTCACGCTCGATGGACCGTCGCACCAGCGACTCGTTCGCTCCCCGGTACTCGATCAGGTCGGCGATGGTGCCGATTTTGAGCTTGTGCACCGAGGCGAATTCGATCAGCTGCGGCAAGCGCGCCATCGTACCGTCGTCGTTCATCACCTCGCAGATCACTGCGGCCGGCGTGAGGCCGGCAAGATGCGCCAGATCGCATCCCGCCTCGGTGTGCCCCGCCCGAACCAGAACGCCACCGGGCTGCGCGACGACCGGGAAAATATGGCCGGGTTGAACGATGTCCGAGGGCCTGGCATCCCGTGCCACGGCCGCGCGCACGGTTCGCGCGCGATCATGCGCCGAGATTCCCGTCGTCACGCCGTCCGCGGCCTCGATCGAAACGGTGAAGTTAGTCCCCATCGGCGAGCGGTTGTCGTGCACCATCGGTGGCAGATCGAGCTGGCGGCGCCGCTGTTCCGTCAGCGTCAGACACACCAAGCCACGCGCGTGCTTGGCCATGAAGTTGATCGATTCCGGGGTAACGTGTTCGGCCGCGATCACGAGGTCACCCTCGTTCTCCCGGTCTTCCTCGTCTACCAGGATGACCATGTGCCCCGCCCTGAGCTCGGCGACGATCTCGGGGGTGGGACTGATGGTGGTGATCTCGCGCCGCATGTGCTGATTATAGTGCCCGCCGGAAATGAAAACGGGGCGCCTTTGCGCCCCGTTCGGCCAAGTGTCCGGCCGTGTGCCTACTCTTGCGTCTCGGCTTCCACGTCGGCAGCGCCGCGGGCAGCGATCTTCTCGCGAATCCGCGCGGATTTTCCGGAACGCTCGCGCAGGTAGTACAGCTTGGCGCGTCGCACGTCTCCCTTGCGCTTCACCTCGATCGAGGCGATCAGCGGCGAGTGGCTCTGGAACGTCCGCTCGACGCCCTCGCCCGAGGAAATCTTGCGCACCGTGAAGGAAGAATTCAGCCCGCGGTTGCGCTTTGCGATCACGACGCCTTCGAATGCCTGCACGCGCTTGCGCTCGCCCTCGACGACGTTGACGTTTACCACCACGGTGTCACCCGGCGAGAAATCCGGGATGTTCTTGCCGAGGCGCTTGATTTCTTCCTGCTCGATTTGCTGGATAAGGTTCATGGCTATGCTCCGTTTTTCTGCTCCTGCCGGAATTCGTCCAGCAGCTTGCGTTCCTCGTCGTTCAGTTCCCGCGCTGTGAGCAGATCCGGCCTTCTGAGCCAAGTTCGTCCCAGCGCCTGCTTCAACCTCCAGCGCCGGATCTGCTCATGGTGCCCGGAAAGCAGCACCTCCGGCACGCGCGCGCCGAAATATGTCTCCGGCCGCGTGTACTGCGGGCAATCGAGCAGTCCGCGCGCAAAGGACTCCTCCACCGCCGATTCCTCGTCGCCGAGCGCGCCCGGCAACTGTCTTACCACCGCGTCGATCAACGCCATCGCCGCCAGTTCGCCGCCGGAGAGAACGAAGTCCCCGAGCGACATCTCTTCGTCGACCCGGCGCGCGAGCAACCTTTCGTCGACTCCCTCGTAGCGGCCGCACATCAACGTCAGCGCCCGCTCCTGCGACAGCTCGATCACCCTGCGGTGCTCGAGCCTCCTGCCCTGCGGCGAAAGGAAGATCACCCTGCCTTTCGCCTCGCCCTGCGACGCAGCTACCGCGTCGAGCGCTTTGTCCAGCGGCTCCGCCAGCATCACCATGCCCGGCCCGCCCCCGTACGGTCGATCATCGACCGTACGGTAGTTGTCCGTCGTGAAATCGCGCGGATTCCACGTCTCAAGTCGCCACAGCCCCCGCTCCCTCGCGCGCCGCGTGATACCCGACTGCGTGACCGCCACCAGCGCCTCGGGGAACAGCGTCACTACGTCGAAGCGGATCACCACTCCGCGCCCCACTCCACCTCGATGCGCCTGCCCTCGAGATCGACCTTCCTGACCACGGCCGGCACGAAAGGCACCAGACGCGTGCTCTTGTCGCCCGCAAGTTCCATCACGTCGTGGGCGCCATTCGAGAACAGCCCCTGCACGACCCCCAGCACCGATCCTTGAGCGTTCACCACTTCTAAGCCAACCAGATCGGCCCAGTAGTACTGCCCCGCTTCCGGCTCCGCCAGCGCCGCGCGCGGCAGCGCCACTTTGCCGCCTTTCAGCACCAGCGCCTGCTCGCGCGACTCGATTCCCACGAGCTTGGCGAGCAGGTTGCCGGAGTGAACCCGGCTTTGCTCGACCCGGTACGTCGCGTCCCCGATGCGCCACACCGTGTGCGCTTCGAGCGCGCCCGGATCAGCGCTGTAGGGCACCACCCGTATCCAGCCGCGCACGCCGTAGTTCCCGGCGACACGGCCCATTTCAATCAGTTGCTCAGGCGGCTTTCTTGCCAAACTGCTTCACGAGCCGCACGACCGTGGGCGAAAGCTGCGCGCCCTTGCCCTGCCAGTGCTTCAGGCGCTCCACGTTGACGCGCAGAGCCTCCCGGCCCTCGGGCGCCTTCGGGTCGTAAAAGCCCACGCGCTCGATAAAGCGCCCGTCCCGCGCCCGGCGCGAATCGGCCACCACCATGTGGTAAAAAGGCCGCTTATTGGCGCCGCCGCGCGCCAGTCGAATCACCACCATTGGGTATCCCCGTCGAACTGCGAAAAGGCGCGGATTATACGGTAAAAATCAGGGTTTTGTGAAGTGTCCCGGCCGCCGGACCGGCTAGCGCATTCCGGGCAGGACGCCCTTCATGCCGCGCATCATGCGCGCGAGATTGCCGCCCTTCATCATCTTCATCATCTTCTGCATCTGCTCGAATTGATTCAGAAGGCGGTTCACCTCCTGCACCGAAACCCCGGCGCCCGCAGCAATCCGGCGCTTGCGCGATGCCTTGAGCAGCTCCGGCCTGGCGCGCTCCTGCGGAGTCATCGAGTTGATGATGCCCTCGATGCGGCGCATTTGGCGGTCGTCCTGGAGCTGCGCGGGGTTGACCTGTCCAGCGAGCCGCGCCGGAAGCTTGTCCATCAACGCGGACAAGCCGCCCATCTTCTTCATCTGCTGGATCTGCGCCTTGAAATCCCCGAGATCGAAGCCCTTGCCTTTCCTGATCTTCTCGGCAACGCGCTTGGCCTCGTCGAGGTCCACGCCCTTGCGCGCCTCTTCGACCAGGGAAACGATGTCCCCCATGCCGAGAATCCGCGACGCCATGCGCTCCGGGTAGAACGGCTCGAGCCCGGCGATCTTCTCCCCCACGCCGACGAATTTCACCGGCTTGCCGGTCACGTGGCGCACGGACAGCGCCGCGCCGCCGCGCGCGTCCCCGTCCAGTTTGGTGAGAATCACGCCGGTCAGCGGCAGCGCATCGTTGAATGCCTTGGCGACGTTCACCGCGTCCTGCCCCTGCATCGCGTCGACGACGAAAAGCGTCTCCACCGGTGCGAGGATGGCGTGCAGCGCGGCGATCTCCTTCATCATTGCCTCGTCGACGGCCAGTCGCCCCGCGGTGTCGACGATGAGCACGTCGTGGTAGTGGGTCTTCGCGTGTTCGAGCGCGCGGCGCGCGATGTCCGCCGGCGCCTGGTCGGGCGATGTGGGCAGGAAGTCCGCCTGCGCCTGCGCCGCAACCGCCGCGAGCTGATCGATCGCCGCCGGGCGGTATATGTCGCAGGAGACAACCAGAACCTTCTTCTTCTGCTCCCGCAGGAAACGGGCGAGCTTGGCCGTGGTCGTTGTCTTGCCCGACCCCTGCAGGCCCGCCATCAGTATGACGGCCGGCGGCTGCACCGCCAGATCGAGTGCGACGTTGGCGTCGCCCATCAGGTGGGCCAGCTCGCGATGCACCACGCCCACCAGCGCCTGGCCCGGGGTCAGGCTGCCGATCACCTCCTGGCCGAGTGCCTTTTCGCGCACGGCGGCGATGAAGTCCTTGACCACCGGCACCGCACAGTCGGCCTCAAGCAAGGCCACGCGGACCTCGCGCAGCGCGTCCTGGATGTTGGACTCGGTAAGACGGGCCTCGCCGCGCAGCGTCTTGACGATGCGCCCGAGCCGCGTTGTCAGGTTGTCGAGCATTCGATGGCTGCGCCGGGACCGAAGGCGCCGCGGCAATACGGCACCCGGTGATAAACTGAAATGATGTTGCACATTCTACTGCACGCGCTGACCTGCGCCGTGTACGCCGGGCTTGCGCTGCACTTCTGGCGAACGCGCTGGTCGCCCAGGCCGGCGGCAGTTCCGCCCGCGGACCACCCTGGCGGCCTGATGCCCTGGGAACGGACGGTGCTGCTGCTGCCGCTCGTGCTGCACGGGTGGCTGCTCTACGCCGACGTCGTGGCGCCCGCTCAGCCGCACTTCGGCTTTGCCCATGCGCTCTCGGCGATGCTCTGGCTCGCGGTGCTGTTCTACTGGATCGAGAGCTTCTTCTACAACCTTGAAGGCATGCAGGCGCCGGTGCTCGCGCTCGCCGCGCTCACCGCCCCGCTGCCGGCCATCTTCCCGGGCTACGCCACGACACACGCCGCTTCGTTCGAGTTCAAGCTCCATCTAGTGCTCGCGATGCTGGCCTACAGCCTCTTTACGATTGCCATCTTGCACGCGCTTCTGATGGCAGTCGTGGAACGGCGCCTGCACGGGGCGCGCAAGGGACCGATGGCGATCGGCGAGCCCCTCGGTCCCTTGCGCGGCCCCTTCGCCTCGCTGCCGCCGTTGCTGACGCTCGAGAAGCTGCTGTTCCGGCTGATCGGAGCGGCGTTTGCACTGCTCACCTTGACGCTCGCGACCGGGATCATGTTTTCCGAATCGCTGTTCGGTCGGCCGATCCGCTTCGATCACAAATCGGTATTCGCGGTGGTGTCCTGGCTGACCTTCGCCGCGCTACTGGTGGGGCGTCACTTCTACGGCTGGCGCGGTCGCACCGCACTGCGCTGGACGCTCGTCGGCTTCGTGCTGCTGCTGCTGGCCTACGTCGGCAGCCGGTTCGTGCTCGAGGTCGTGCTGGGCCGCGGCACAACCTAGCGGCACCGATGGAAGACATCCCGTTATCGGCGGAACTGGCGGTTCTGGTCGTGCTGCTGGTGCTGTCGGCGTTCTTTTCGATCGCCGAAACGACGATGATGGCGCTGAACCGCTATCGGCTGAAGCACTTGGTCGCCCAGGGTCACGGCGGCGCGCGCCGCGCGGCGGCGCTGCTCAAGCGCACCGATCGTCTGCTCGGCGGCATTCTCATCGGCAACACCCTCGCGATCACCGCCGCGACCACCGTCGCGAGCGTGGTCGCGGTCCGGCTGCTGGGCGAGGACAAGCTCACCTACGCCGTGAGCACGTTCGTGATCTCCTTCCTCATCATCGTCTTCTCGGAGATCACGCCCAAGGTGGTGGGCGCAACCTATCCGGAACGCATCGGGCTGCCGCTCGCATACATCATAGGGCCGGTACAGCGGCTGCTCGACCCGGTCGTTTGGTTCGTCAATCTCTTCGTCCGCCCGCTGCTTCTGCTGCTGGGCGTTCGCCCAGAGGAGGATGTCGAGGTACAGAAGCTCTCGCCGGAGGAAATCCGCACCCTGGTGCTCGAGTCGTCGAGCTTCATGCCCAAGAAGCACGTGAGTATCCTGCTCAATCTGTTCGACCTGGGCAGCATCACGGTGCAGGACATCATGGTTCCGCGCGCGCGAATCGAGTCGTTGAAGCTAGATGACGACATGGAAACGATCAAGCGCCAGATGGCAACCGCATATCATCGCCGGCTTCCCGTGTTCCGCTCCAGCCAGGGGGACGTGGCAGGCGTATTACACCTGCGCAAGGTGCTCGGCCCGCTGGATGCGGGCGCATTCGACAAGGCGACGCTCGAAGAGCTGGTCGCCGAGCCCTACTTCGTGCCTGCGGCGACGCCGGTGTTCACGCAACTTCAGTACTTCCAGGAAAGACGGGAGAACATTGCACTGGTCGTCGACGAGTACGGCGAATTGATGGGGCTGGTGACTCTGGGCGACATCATCGAGGAGATCATCGGCAAGTTCACTACCACGGTCCCATCCGCGGCGCCCGCCCTGCGCTGGGACGAAGATGGCAGCGCGGCGGCCGATGGCGCAATGCCGGTGCGCGAGGTCAACCGGGCGCTCGGGCTGAGCCTGCCCACCGACGGCCCGAAGACGCTCAATGGCCTGATCCTGGAGCACCTGCAGGACATTCCGGAGGCCGACGTTTCGATCAAGATTTCCGGCGTGCCGATGGAGATCGTCCACTCGCAGGGCCGGGCGGTGAAAGCGGTACGCATATTCCGCCCCACAGAGACCACGGCGGCACCGGAGGAGGCCGTTTGAAGCGCCTTTGACAAGGTCTTTCAAAGGGCCGTAATGACCCAGGAAAACGTCGTCCTGTCAGCCCTTTAGCGCGTAAACCTGAGGCTTTACAAAAATGTGGCCTCAGTGCATCATCGACCGCTAACTGCGGAGCCCTCTACACCATGGCCCGAGCACAGGCCACAGCTCAGTCGATACCGCCCGCAAGCGGGCTGGCCGGGCTTGCGCGCGCGCTGGTTCAGCACGGTCAGCTTGAGGAATCCGAGGCCGAGGCGCTGGCGCGCGACGCGCACCGCGCGGGCATCACCTTCGTCGAGCAGCTGATCAAGAGCGGGCGCTCGCGCGCGACGGACGTCGCGCTGTTCGCGTCCTCGGCTTTCGGCTACCCGCTGCTCGACTTGGCGACTTACGACCACGGCTACCTGCCGCGCGGCACGATTGACGCCAGAATGATCCAGGCTTCGCGGGTCGTGCCGATGTACGTACTCGGCAAGCACCTCGCGCTGGCGATATCCGACCCCACCCGCACCGACTTGATTCACGACGTCAAGTTCCATTCGGGCCTCACGGTCGATCCGATAGAGGTGGAAGACGACAAGCTCACTCTGTTGATCGAGGCTGCAGTCAGAAGGGCCGAGCAGGCCCTGGATGCTTACATCGACGACAATTTCGACTTCGAGTTCGCCGAGGAAGAGGCCACGGGCGAGACGCAGGCCGGAACCGCCGAGGTCGACGACGCACCGGTGGTGAAGTTCATCCAGAAGATGATGGTCGATGCCATCGTGGCCGGCGCCTCCGACATCCACTTCGAGCCCTACGAGAAGAGCTACAGGGTCCGCTTCCGCATCGACGGCGAGCTGCGCGAGGTCGCCACCCCGCCGCCGGCGATCCGGGAGAAGGTCTCGGCGCGGATCAAGGTGCTGTCGCGGCTCGACATATCCGAGAAGCGTGCGCCCCAGGACGGACGCCTGAGGCTCGCGGTGTCCAAATCCCGCGCGATCGATTTCAGGGTATCCACGCTGCCGACCCTGTTCGGCGAAAAGATCTGCATGCGGATCCTCGACCCATCGGCGGCGATGATCGGCATCGACGCCTTGGGCTACGAGGTCGAGCAGAAGCAGGCGCTACTGGAGGCGATCGGGCGGCCCCATTGCATGGTGCTGGTGACCGGCCCGACCGGGAGCGGCAAGACCGTGTCGCTGTACACCTGCCTTGGCCTGCTCAACCGGCCCGAAACCAATATCTCGACGATTGAGGATCCGGTCGAGGTCAACCTCGCCGGAGTGAATCAGGTAAATGTCAACGACAAGGTGGGCCTGAGTTTCGCCGTCGCGCTCAGGTCGTTCCTGCGCCAGGATCCGGACGTAATCATGGTAGGAGAGATCCGCGACCTTGAAACCGCCGAAATTGCGGTCAAGGCGGCGCAGACCGGGCACCTGGTGCTCGCGAGCCTGCACACGAACGATGCCCCGGCGACCCTCGCCCGCCTGATCAACATGGGGATCGCGCCATTCAACATCGCGTCGAGCGTGAACCTGATCACGGCGCAAAGGCTCGCCCGCAGGCTATGCTCTTGCAAGCGGCCGACCGACATTCCCGTAGAGGCGCTGCTCGAGGCCGGGTTCACCGACGAAGACCTCGAGGGGGTGGCAGGCTTACGCACCGGTGGGGTGCGAGCTTTGCGGCGGTCAGGGTTACAAGGGCCGGGTGGGGATCTACCAAGTGATGCCGTTAACCGAAGACATGCGCCGAATCATCATGAAGGGCGGCGACGCGATCGATGTGGCGGAGCGCGCGCGGGCAGAAGGGGTGATGGACCTGCGCCAATCGGGTCTGCGCAAGGTACGTCAAGGCATGACCGCGCTGGAAGAGGTCATGGCCTGCACCAACGAATGACGCCGCAGGACCTGCGGCGAGGCTTCTAAGGGAGTTTCTATGGCGACGGCAACGGCGGCGAAGGGTCCCAAGGAGTTCGTCTTCAATTGGGAAGGCAAGGATAAGGCCGGCAAGATCGTGCGCGGCGAAATGCGCGCAACCGGCGCGACCATGGTTAACGCCACACTGCGCCGCCAGGGCATCCTGGTGCAGAAGGTCAAGAAGCAGAGCATGGGCCGCGGGGGCAAGGTGACCGACAAGGACATCACGCTCTTCACTCGCCAGCTTGCGACCATGATGAAAGCCGGCGTCCCGCTGCTGCAATCGTTCGACATTGTCGGCAAGGGTGCGAGCAACCCCGCAGTATCCAAGCTGCTGATGGAGGTCAAGACCGAGGTGGAGACCGGATCGTCCCTGGCCGCCGCGTTCAGGAAATATCCGCTCTATTTCGACAATTTGTTCTGCAACCTGGTCCAGGCGGGCGAACAGGCGGGGATTCTGGAGAGCCTGCTGGATCGCCTCGCCACTTACAAGGAAAAGATCCTCGGGATCAAATCGAAGATCAAGTCTGCTCTGTTCTACCCGATCGCGATCATCGTGGTTGCATTCCTGATCACCGCGATCATCATGATCTTCGTCATTCCGGCGTTCAAGCAGGTGTTCACCAGCTTCGGCGCCGACCTTCCTGCGCCAACTCTTTTCGTGATGGCTGTCTCCGACGCGTTCGTCCAGTACTGGTACATCATCTTCGGCACCATCGGCGGCGGTTTCTACGCGTTCTTCGCCGCGTGGAAGCGTCTTCTGCCAGTGCAGGTCTTTATGGACCGGCTGATGCTGCGCCTGCCTTTGTTCGGAGCGCTGGTGCGGAAATCGACCATCGCGCGCTGGACCCGCACGCTGGCAACCATGTTCGCCGCGGGCGTGCCGCTGGTCGAAGCGCTCGACTCGGTCGGTGGCGCATCTGGCAATCACGTCTACATGACCGCCACCAAGCAAATCCAGTCCGAGGTGGCGACCGGCACGTCACTCACGGTCGCGATGCAGAACGCCACCGTATTCCCCTCCATGGTGATCCAGATGTGCTCCATCGGGGAGGAGACGGGATCGCTGGACGCGATGCTGGGAAAGGTGGCCGACTTCTACGAGGCCGAAGTGGATGACTCGGTCGAAGCGCTGTCCTCGCTCATGGAGCCGATGATCATGGTCGTGCTCGGTACGTTGATCGGCGGCATGGTCATCTCGATGTATCTGCCGATCTTCAAGATTGGGCAGGCGGTCTGACGGAAACGGGCGAGCAATATTGATGGATGCCCTCAGCGGGCTCGCGCAGCCGCAATTCGTGCCATGGATCGCGGCCGTCCTCGGCCTGTGCATCGGATCGTTCCTTAACGTCGTCATCCATCGTCTGCCGAAGATGATGGAGCGCGAGTGGCGCGCGCAGTGCGCCGAGCTCGGCGCATCCACGGCGCCCCAGGCTCCCACCGCGGACCCCGAGCGCTTCAATCTAATGGCGCCTCGCTCGCGATGCCCGAGCTGCGGGCACGGCATTACCGCGCTTGAGAACATCCCGGTCGTCAGCTGGCTGATCCTACGCGGAAAGTGCTCGGCCTGCGCCGCGCCGATCAGCGCGCGCTATCCGGCGGTGGAGATCGCCGCGGGTGTAGCTGCGGCCTACGCGGCCTGGCGCTACGGCTTCTCGCTCGCGGCACTCGGCGCGATGGCGTTCTGCTGGGCAATGATCGCGCTGGCGTTCATCGACCTGGACACGCAGCTGCTTCCGGACGACCTCACGCTGCCTCTGCTTTGGGGCGGCCTCGCCCTCAATCTCGGGGGTACGTTCGCGCCGTTGCAGTCGGCAGTGATCGGTGCAATCGCCGGATACCTCTCGCTGTGGCTCGTTTACTGGGCCTTCAAGCTCGCGACCGGCAAGGAAGGAATGGGTTTCGGCGATTTCAAGTTGCTAGCGGCGATCGGGGCATGGCTCGGGTGGCAAGCGCTGCCGCTTGTCATTCTGCTGTCGTCGGTGGTCGGTGCGGCGGCGGGGATCTCGCTCATGCTGTTCACCAAGCACGGACGCGACCATCCGATTCCCTTTGGACCCTACCTCGCCGCGGCCGGACTGATTGCGCTGTTCTGGGGAGCCGACATTACGCAACGCTGGCTGCCGCTTGCCGGCTGATGCCGCTGGTGATCGGCCTGACCGGAGGCATCGGCAGCGGCAAGAGCGCCGCCGCCGCCGAATTCGCCCGGCTCGGAGCCACGGTGGTAGATACCGACGCAATCGCGCACGAGCTCACATGCGCCGGCGGCGCGGCGATATCCGCCGTGCGGCGTCTGTTCGGCGACGCCTACGTCGACGCGAGCGGAGCGATGGACCGTCGCAAGATGCGGGAGCTGGTGTTCGCGGATCCTGTCGCGAAGCAGCGTCTCGAAGCGCTGCTGCATCCGTTGATTCGAGAGGAGTCGCAACGGCGCATCGCCGCGGCGACGGGACCGTATGTGGTGCATGTGGTGCCGCTGCTGATCGAGTCGCCGGACTATCGCCGGCGCGTCGACCGCGTCCTGGTAATCGACTGCCCTGACGAACTCAGGCTCGCACGCGTGCAGGCGCGCAGTGGCCTCGCGGAGGACGAGGTGCGTCGCATTTTCGCAACGCAGGCGACGACCGCCAAGCGAAGGGCGGCGGCCGACGATCTGATGGACAATGGGGGCGGTCTCGAGGACCTTCACGCGCAGGTCCGCGCGCTTCACCGACGTTATCTGGAGCTTGCGGCAACCGCGCGTTAGGTTGTAATCGACGCATAAATCCCTCAGAATCGTTGGAATTTTCCAACAACGAGGCGATCCCGGCGCAACCGTGATCACGTACGAGTATCCGCTCAACGAGCGCATCCGCACGCTTTTGCGCCTCGAGGACCTGTTCGAGCGCTCGCGTCATTTCGTCGCGCGAACCGAGCAGCCCGACCACCATATGGCGCTGCTCACGCTGTTCGAGATCCTCGAGGTCGCGAGCCGCGCAGATCTGAAATCGGATCTGCTGCAGGAGCTCGAGCGCCAGAAGCAGGTACTTCTTTCGTTCCGCAACAACCCCGAGATATCGGAGGACGCGTTGAGCGGCGTGCTGCGCGACATCGAGCAGGCATCGGCGGCGCTGTTCTCCATGACCGGCAAGATCGGCCAGTATCTGCGCGAAAACGAGTGGCTGATGTCGATTAAGCAGCGAACCGGCATTCCGGGCGGCGCCTGCGAGTTCGATCTGCCGTCCTATCACTACTGGCTGCACCGCCCTGCGGAGGAGCGGATAGGACAGCTTGCCGCCTGGACCAGTCCGCTCTACCCGCTGCGCGACGGAACCGCGATCATTCTGCGCATCTTGCGCGAATCCGGAAAGCCCCAGAGCCTCGTCGCGCAGGGCGGCATGTTCCAGCAGATGCTGGGAGGCAAGACAGCACAAATGCTGCGTGTTCGACTGGCTCCGGACGTCCCGTGCGTACCTGAGATCAGCGCCAACAAATACGTACTCAATATCCGTTTCCTCGCCCAGGATCGGGAAGACTCGCGGCCCAGGACCGCCGATTGGGACGTCGCCTTCGAGCTGACCTTCTGCAACCTGTAGTGGCGAGCAAGTCCCCGACCATGGTTGCGTGCCCGCGCTGCGGGGCACTCGCCGTGTTCGCGCCCCAGAACAAGTGGCGGCCGTTTTGCAGCGAGCGCTGCAAGCTTATCGATCTCGGGGACTGGGCGGCGGAGCGTTACCGCGTACCGCAGGCGCCCGAGCCCTCCTCCGAGGACGAGCCGTCCGAGACCTGAGGCCTCAGCTCCAGGCGCCACGTATCATTGCAACGCCATGCGCGCCCGCGCGCCAGGCGTCTTCCAGGTCAGCGGCGCTCATCCCGCCGATTGCGTACACCGGAACGCTGGCGCCGCGGGCGAGCTCGGTGAAGCGGGACCATCCCATCGGCGACGCAGCCGGATGCGAAGCAGTCGGCTTCACGGGTCCGACAAGCGCGAAATCGAGCTCCAACCGCATTGCCCGCGCCAGTTGCCCGGCGTCGTGGCACGAGGCCGCAACCAGTCCCGGCGGCCGCTCGGCGAGGGACATGAGCTCCCGGGCGGTGACGTGTACCCCGTCGGCGCCGACCGCACGCGCGAGCGCCACGTCCGAGTTCACCAGCACGCGCGCGCCATAGCGGTGCGCGAGCAAGACGGCTGCGCGCGTGAACTCGGCGCGGTCAGCGGGCACCATCGTCTTGTCGCGGATCTGGACCAGCCTGAGCCCTCGGGCGAGCCCCTGCTCAAGGCGTCCCAGCATCGCTTCCGCGCCGAGCGTTTCGGCCGTCGTGATCGCGTATACGTGCGGAAGAGCAAGCGAAGCGAGCACCGGCGCATTCGCCGGCAGCATCGGCTGCGCGACCGGAGCGTCGGGCCGCTGCCACACGATCGTCTGGGCTTCCTGCGGGTGGGGTGCGCCCGACCACTCGAGCACGCGAAAGAAATTCAGTCGCACCGTGGCATGCGTATATGCGTGCACGCGCGTTATCCACGGGTAAGCCCGGACAACATCGATGCCGAGTTCCTCGTGCAGCTCGCGCGCAAGTGCGCCGGCAGCCGGCTCCCCCGGCTCGATCTTGCCGCCGGGAAACTCCCAGAAGCCCGCGTAGACCTTGCCCGGCGGACGACGGGCAATCAGGAAGCTTCCGTCGGCGCGCAGAATAACGGCGGCCGCGACTTCGACCACCCGTTGCTACCGCTTGCCGCGCGAGGCGCGCGTGCCTTGCTTGCCGGCCCAGTCGCGCGCGAACTGGTACGCGACCCGGCCGCTCCGAGACCCGCGCAGCAGCGCCCACTGCAGCGCCTCGTGATGCGCTTCCTCGGCGTCCTTGTCGCTGCAGCCGAACGTCTTCAGCCAATGCGCGACTATCGCGAGGTACTCGTCCTGATCGAAGGGATAGAAGGATACCCACAGGCCAAAACGTTCCGAGAGCGAAATCTTCTCCTCGACCGTCTCGCCGGGGTGGATCTCGTCGTCTACGTATTTGGTTTCGAGGTTCTCCTGCATGTACTCAGGCATCAGATGGCGACGGTTGGAGGTCGCGTAGATGAGCAGGTTCTCGGAAGTCGAGGAGATCGAGCCGTCGAGCGCGACCTTTAGCGCGACATAGCCGGCTTCTGCGGCCTCGAACGACAAGTCGTCGCAGAACAGCATGAAGCGCTCCTCGCGCCCTGCCACCAGGTCCGTGATCATGGGCAGATCCTTGAGGTCCTGCTTTTCGATCTCGATCAGGCGCAATCCGTCGCGCGCGTACTTGTTCAGCAAGCCCTTGATGATCGACGACTTGCCGGTGCCGCGCGCGCCGGTCAGGAGCACGTTGTTCGCCGGCTTGCGTTGCAAGAACTGCCGCGTGTTCTGCTCGACTTTCCGGATCTGGCCGTCGATGCCCCGCAAATCGGCCAGGCGGATCCGGTGCACATGGCGAACCGGCTGCAGCCAGCCGCCGACATTGAGCGGCCCGGACTTGCGCCAGCGGAATGCGACGCTGGCTTCCCAGTCGGGCGCCGGTGGTGGCGGCGGCAGCAAAGCCTGCAGCTTGTCGATGAGCGCTTCGGCGCGCGCGAGCAGGGCATCGGGGTCGGTCTTCATGAACTTGAGCTAGGTTCTGTACTCGGCGTTGATCTTGACGTAA
The DNA here is from genome assembly GCA_049582045.1 of Burkholderiales bacterium. GTDB lineage: Bacteria > Pseudomonadota > Gammaproteobacteria > Burkholderiales > SG8-39 > DAHVFK01. The sequence continues at coordinate 9,513 of JBAUTD010000056.1, read as the reverse complement.
TCGAAGGAAAGATCGCAAGTCCAGACCGTGGCCGCGGCCGTTCCGCGGCCGAGCACCGCGCGCACGGCGAATTCCGGCTTGGCCAGTACTGCCGCACCCATCTCCTCCCGATAATCCGGATGGCGCCCCCCGTTCGCCGCCACCAGCACGGCGTCGAGATACAATTGCAGCCGCGCCGTGTCGAGGTCCTCGACTCCCGCGTTGCCGATGGCGGCCAGTATGCGGCCAAGATTGGGGTCGGAAGCAAAGAAAGCGGTCTTCACCAGCGGGGAATGTGCGATGGCGTAAGCCACACGCCGACACTCCTCGGTCGAGCGGCCGCCCTCGATACGCACCGTGATGAACTTCGTGGCGCCCTCGCCGTCGCGCACGATCGCCTGTGCGAGCTGCGAGGCTACATCCGTGATCGCGCGGCCCAAGGCTTCCAGGTCGGACTCGCTCTGCGCAATGACGCCCGAGGCGCCGGTCGCGACCAAGACGAAGGCGTCGTTGGTGGAGGTGTCGCCGTCCACGGTAATACAGTTGAACGAATTGTCGGCGGCTTGGTGCACCAGCGCTTCGAGCGCTCCAGGCGCCACTTTCGCGTCGGTCGCGACGAATCCCAGCATTGTCGCCATGTCGGGGCGAATCATGCCGGCACCCTTCGCGATTCCGGTAACCGTTACTTCGCCCGCGCCGAGCCTCACCCGCCTGGAGGTAGCCTTCGGCACGGTGTCGGTAGTCATGATCGCTTCGGCCGCCGCCGCCCAGTTGTCCGTGCGCAGATCGGCCACCGCGGCCGGAAGCCCAGCAACGATACGCTCCGCAGGCAGCGGCTCCATGATCACACCAGTCGAAAATGGCAGCACCTGCTGCGCCGCGCAGCCGAGGGCGCGCGCTACCGCATCGCATACCGCGGACGCGCGCGCCAGACCATCCTCCCCGGTGCCCGCATTGGCGTTTCCCGTGTTGACCACCAGAGCGCGCACCCCGGCACCGGCGGCAAGGTGCCGCCTGGCAACAATGACGGGCGCTGCGCAAAACCGGTTGCGGGTGAAAACGCCCGCGACGCCGGCCCCCTGCCCGAGCCGCATCAGGAGCAGATCGCGCCGGTTGGCCTTGCGCACGCCGGCCATCGCCACCCCGAGATCGACCCCCGCGACCGAGTGCAGCGAGGCGGGATCGGGCGACGCAAGGTTGACGGCCATTTCGTCTTCAGGTCAGCTTGCCGTGGCAGTGCTTGTACTTCTTGCCCGACCCGCAAGGGCAAGGGTCGTTGCGCCCGACCTTTTGCGTCGGACGAACCATCGGCTGCGGCTTCTTGGCCGCGGCCGAGGCGATCGCCTCGTCCTCGGCTCCGAGCTGGACTTCATCGATGCTGGGGTGCTGCATGCGCAGGTTCTCGACGTGCTGCTCGTCGTCGATCTCCGCCAGCGCCTCGGTTGCGCGAATCTCTACCACGGCTAGCGTCTTGGTCACTTCAAGCTTCACCGATTCGAGCATTGCACCGAAAAGCTCGAAGGCTTCCCGCTTGTATTCTTGCTTCGGGTTCTTCTGCGCATAGCCACGCAGATGGATGCCTTGGCGCAGGTGATCGAGTGCCGCCAGGTGCTCGCGCCAGTGCCCATCGAGGATCTGCAGCATGACGTAACGCTCGTATTGCCGGAACGACGCTTCGGCCCCTTCGGGAACCTTGGCCGCGTAGACCTCGTTCGCCTTCGCGATCACGCGCTCGAGCAGCGTCTCGTCGTGCAGATCGGGCTCCTTCTCCAGCCACTGCCTGAGCGGCAGGTCGAGATTGAGCTCCGCTTTGAGCGCCGTTTCCAGACTGGCGATATCCCACTGCTCCTCGACGCTCTCTTCCGGGACATGGCTGCGGAAGATGTCGCTCAGTACTCCCGCCCGCAATTCCGCGATTCTCTCAGACACGTCCTGAGACTCGAGCAGCTCGTTGCGCAGCGCATAGATCGTCTTGCGCTGGTCGTTGGCGACGTCGTCGTATTCGAGCAGCTGCTTGCGAATATCGAAGTTTCGCGCCTCGACCTTGGTCTGGGCCGATTCGATCGAGCGCGTCACCATCGCGTGCTCGATCGCCTCGCCCTCTGGCATCTTGAGCATCACCATGATGCGGTTGATCCGGTCGCCGGCGAAGATCCTCAGCAGCGGATCCTCGAGAGAAAGATAGAAGCGCGACGAGCCCGGATCGCCCTGACGCCCAGCCCGGCCCCGAAGCTGGTTGTCCACCCGTCGCGACTCGTGGCGCTCGGTGCCGATGATGTGAAGCCCGCCCGCTTTCACCACGTCATCGTGCAACTGTTGCCACTCGGATCGCAACTTCTCGGTGCGCGCCGTCTTGTCCGGCAAGGGGATCGCCTCGTCGGCCTCGATCAGCTCGACCTGCTTGTCGACGTTGCCGCCCAGCACGATGTCGGTGCCGCGGCCAGCCATGTTGGTGGCAATGGTCACCATCTTGGGACGTCCGGCCTGCGCCACGATCTCGGCCTCGCGCTCGTGCTGCTTGGCGTTCAGCACTTGGTGCGGCAGCTTGTCCTTCGTCAGCAGGGAGGAAAGAAGCTCGGAGTTCTCGATCGACGTGGTTCCGACGAGCACCGGCTGCCCGCGGGCATAACAGTCGCGAATGTCGACGATAATCGCCTTGTATTTCTCCGGCGCAGTGCGGTAGACCAAGTCGAGGCGATCGTCACGAATCATGCGCTTGTGCGTCGGCACGACCACCGTTTCGAGCCCGTAGATGTCCTGAAACTCGAACGCTTCAGTGTCCGCGGTGCCGGTCATGCCGGCGAGCTTGCCGTAGAGACGGAAGTAATTCTGGAAGGTGATCGAGGCGAGCGTCTGGTTTTCGTTCTGAATCGATACCTTTTCCTTGGCCTCGACTGCCTGGTGCAATCCATCTGACCAGCGGCGGCCCTGCATCAACCGCCCGGTGAACTCGTCGACGATGATCACTTCGCCGTTCTGCACCACGTATTGCTGGTCGCGCAGGAACAGGTGATGTGCGCGCAGCGCCGCGTACAGCTGGTGCACGAGGTTTATGTACGCCGGCTCGTACAGGCTCGCCCCCTGCGGCAGCAGGCCGACGCGCGCCAAAACCTCCTCGGCCCGGGCATGGCCCGCCTCCGACAGCAGGATCTGGTGGCCCTTCTCGTCGACCCAGAAGTCGCCCGGCCCGTTCTCCTCCTTCTGTCGCGTGAGTAGCGGCGCCACCTCGTTCATTCGGACGTAGATTTCGGTCCGATCCTCCGCCTGCCCCGAGATGATGAGCGGAGTCCTGGCCTCGTCGATCAGGATCGAGTCGACCTCGTCGACGATGGCGTAGTGCAGGCCGCGCTGATATTTCTCCTCGACATGCATCGCCATGTTGTCGCGCAGATAGTCGAAGCCGAACTCGTTGTTGGTCCCGTAGACGATGTCCGCCGCATACGCCTTTCGCTTCTCGTCCGGCTCAAGCTGCGGAATGTTGACCCCGACCGTCAGTCCGAGGAAACCGTATAGCTTGCCCATCCACGCTGCGTCGCGCTGCGCGAGGTAGTCGTTCACCGTCACGATGTGGACCGCCCTGCCTCCCAGCGCGTTTAGGTAGGCCGGCAGTGTGGCGACCAGGGTCTTGCCCTCGCCCGTGCGCATCTCGGCGATCTTGCCGTAGTGCAGCACCATGCCGCCCAAGAGCTGAACGTCGAAGTGGCGCATCCGCAGGGTGCGCTTGCCCGCCTCCCGCACGACCGCAAAGGCCTCGGGAAGCAGCTTCTCGATCGCCTCCTTGAGCGCATCCGCGCGCTCCTCCTCGGAGGCGCCAGCCATGCCGTCGGCCACGCGCTGCCTGAATTCATCGGTCTTGGCGCGCAGCTGAGCGTCACTAAGCGCCGCGATCTCGGGCTCGAGCGCATTGATGCGGGCGACCTTGCGCGAATACTGCTTGAGCAGCCGCTCGTTGCGGCTGCCGAAAATCTTGGTGAGAACGTTTGGGATCATGGATATTGCGGCCCGCCCGGCGATCGGACAGCATGGGCCGGCGCGAGGACATGGCGCCGCCTCGCCGAGGTCAAGCGGAAAGGGAAAATTTTAGCATGGCCGCCGCAGCGGCCCGCGCCGCGCCTAGTCTTGCGCCCGCGCCACGCGGCGCGGCTTGGCATCCGGCAGCGTCGGGTCGGTAGCCTTCAGAAAGCGGTCAGGATTGAGCGCGACGCCCTTGTAGCGCACCTCGAAATGCAGGTGCGGGCCGGTGGCCCGTCCGGTGGAGCCGCTCAAGCCTATTTCGTGGCCGCGCATCACGATTTCCCCGGTCCGAACGAGGATCTTCGACAGGTGCGCGTAGCGGGTCGACAATTCGTTGCCGTGGTCGATCTCCACCAAGTTCCCGTATTGCGGGTGAGGCCCCGCGTAGTGCACCACCCCGCCCGCCGCGGCCAGCACCGGGGTGCCGCTGTCGACCTCGAAATCGATGCCTTCGTGCATCGCCAGCTGGCCGGTGAATGGATCGATGCGCTTGCCGAAACCGGAGCCACGGGCCGCGTGCACCGGGAGCATGGTCGGCATGACTTTGCGCCGCACCACCAGGTCGCGCAGCTCGGAGTCGAGTACGCCGTACATGTCGGAGCGGTTCTCCATCTGGCGCGAGAGAAGCGCCACCCTGGACCCCAGGTCGTCGAGGGAAAGGTTCTGCGGGGGCATGGTCGAGACCGCCCCGCCCAATCCGGGCGGGGTGCCGAGGTGGATATCGGCCGCCTTAATACCGCCGAGCGACGAAAGGCGCTCGCCCAGCGCGTCCAGGCGGGCCAGCTGAGCCTGCATTTCGCCCAGCCTTACCGCCATGGCATTGACGTTTTGCTGCACGTACTGGCGGGCCTTCTCGGCCTCCGCCCTTTGCGCCGCGGCAACCAGCTTCTCGACGATCGGAATCTTGAAGTCGGACGCGTAGTGAAGCGTCGTCCAGTACACCGCGCCGGTCAGCGCGAGCAGCAGCAGCAAGCCGGCAAACAAGGAGGCGACCACATGGCGCGCGGAAATGGTCAACGACCGGGTTTTTGCCAACCGGTCGGAGATCAAGATAATCTGCACGTTCCGCTCCTCACTACTTCACCCCCGTGCGATTTCCCAGGATCGGCCGCTATCTCTCGACCGATGACGAATTGCAGCCCGTTGTCACCAAAGCGCTCGAAATTCGGGCGCTTGCAGCGCTCTGTACCGAGTTCCTCCCGCCGGAACTTGCCTCCGAGGTCCAAGCCGCCAACCTCAAGGATGGCAAGCTCGTGCTTCTGGCAGCGCATGCCCCCGCCGCCGCAAAGCTGCGGCTAATGGCCGAAAGCCTTGGCAAATTCCTGCTGAAACAAGGGGCAAAGGTTAATTCAGTTTCAGTGAAGGTGCAACCAACTACGTCACGCAAAAAGGATGTTGCGGCGCACAAAGGGAGCCGGATGTCTCCCGGCGCGCTGTCCGAGCTCGTTGCCCTGCACGCCCGAATGCACGATTCCCCTGCGCGCAGCGCGCTGGCGACGATCCTGGAACGACACGGCGCAACGCCGGCTACATCATCACCAGCAGCCGCTCTGAAGCGAACAGAACCAGGATCAGGACGACGACGAAAAGCGAATACTTGAACACCCGCCAGGCAAAATTCAGGTACTTGCGCTCGCCGCTCAGCATGTAAAGCAGCACCGATACGGCCAGCGCAATGGCCGCGAGCAACCCGATGATTCGAAGCAGCAGCATTCCGTGCAGGCGCTCGCCGCGCCGCTATGCCAGCTGCTGCATCAGGCCCGCGACGCCCGCGGGCGCGTCCTCGGCGTGCTCGAACGAGACCAACTCCCAGGCCGCCGCGTCCGCCAGCAGCTCGCGCAGCAGCAGGTTGTTGAGCGCGTGACCCGATTTGTGCGCCGAAAAGGCCCCCAAGAGCGGCTTGCCGGCCAGGTATAGGTCGCCGATCGCGTCGAGCACCTTGTGGCGGATGAATTCGTCCGCGAAGCGCAGCCCCTCCGCGTTCAAGACGCGGTATTCGTCCAGCACGACCGCGTTCTCCAGGCCGCCGCCCAGCGCAAGCCCCGATTCACGCAGGTTCTCTACCTCGTGCATGAAACCGAAGGTACGCGCGCGGGCGATCTCTTTGAGGTAAGAGGTCTCGGCGAAGTCGATCGTCACCGCCTGGCTTGAACGGTCGATCACCGGATGATTGAAGACGATTGAAAACGACAGCTTGAAACCCTGATAGGGGTCGAGTCGCGCCCATTTGTCGCCGTCGCGCACCTCGATGCGCTTCTTGACGCGCAGGAACCGCTTCGGCGCCGCCTGCCGCTCGACGCCCGCCTGCTGCACCAGCAGCGCGAAAGGCGCGGCGCTGCCGTCCATGATCGGAACTTCGGGTCCGTCCAGATCGATGTACGCGTTGTCCACGCCCAGCCCGGCGAGCGCGGACATCAGGTGCTCGACGGTGTAGACCTTGGCGTCGCCGTGAACCAGGCACGACGACAGGCGCGTCTCGCCGACCAGATCGGCGCGCGCCGGGATGTCCGCGGGCGAGGCGAGGTCGACGCGACGGAACACCACGCCGGTATCGATGCCCGCCGGGCGCAGCGTCATAGTGACCTTCTGTCCGGTGTGCAGTCCGACCCCGGTGGCGCGGATGAGAGACTTCAGAGTACGCTGGCGAAGCATCGGTAACTTATTGTCCTGACTGTGAATTGTAGCAGACAGCGGCCGCAGCGCCGGCAAGGAGGGGTGGCGCTGCGACCGTTGCGCGCGGAGCGCACGGCGCTGGATGAAGTTCCGTGCAGCGCGCTCAGTCCGCTTGCTTGCGCAGGAACGCCGGAATGTCGTACTTGTCGACGCCGCTCTGCTGCAGCGCCTCGACCGTCGAGGCGCGGTTGCGGCGAATGACCGCCGGCACCGCGTCAAGCTGGTTGTAATCGACGCCGCCGGAAACCGGCAGGTTGTCGGTACCGGTCTTCTGCGACACCACCAGCTGGGGCTTGGGCTGGCGCAGCGTTGCATGCGCGCCCAGGCCCGTCGCCACGACGGTGACGCGCAGGTCATCGCCCATCGCCTCGTCGTACACCGCGCCGAAGATGATGGTGGCGTCCTCCGCCGCGAAGCTGCGGATGGTGTTCATGACCGCCTTCACCTCCCCGTGCTTGAGGCTGGAGCGGGTCGCGGTGATGTTCACCAACACGCCGCGCGCGCCGGCGAGCATCACGCCCTCGAGCAGCGGGCTCGCGATCGCCTGCTCGGCGGCGATACGGGCGCGATCGATGCCGCTTGCCATGGCCGAACCCATCATGGCCATGCCCTGTTCCGACATCACGGTGCGCACGTCCTGGAAATCGACGTTGATCAGCCCAGGACAGTTGATGATTTCGGCGATGCCGGCCACCGCGTTGTTCAGCACGTCGTCGGCCGCCCGGAACGCATCGTCCATCGTCACGTCCTCGCCCAGCACGTCCTCGAGCTTGTCGTTCAGGATCACGATCAGAGAATCGACATGCTGGCTGAGCTGTTCGATCCCCTGCTCGGCGAGCCGCATGCGCTTGGTGCCTTCGAAACCGAACGGCTTGGTCACCACGGCGACCGTCAGGACTCCGAGCGCGCGCGCCACCTCGGCCACTACCGGCGCCGCGCCGGTGCCGGTCCCGCCTCCCATGCCGGCGGTGATGAACACCATGTGCGCGCCGGCGATTGTCTCTTCGAGGCGCTCGCGGTCGGCCAGCGCCACCTCGCGCGCCTCTTCGGGCTTGGCGCCCGCGCCAAGGCCGCTGACACCAAGCTGGATCTGGTTGCGTGCGCTGTTGCGCGCGAGCACCTGCGCGTCGGTGTTGACGGCGATGAACTCCACGCCCTCGACGCCCTGCTCGATCATGTGATTGATCGCGTTGCCGCCGGCGCCACCTACTCCGATGACCCTGATGATCGGCCCTGCTGCCTGGTTGTCTACGATTTCGAACATGCTGTTTTCCTCCTTGCCAAAGAAACACCCGTGAAAAAGTGATCAGAAATTGCGCTGGAACCACTCGCGCATCCTCGCCAGCACGGCGCGAAACGAGCCGCTTTGGCGCGATATGTGCCCCTGCTGCACCTGCGACACGCCCTCGAGCAGCAGCCCGACCGCGGTGGCGTAGCGCGGGTTGCGCACGACTTCGGCCAGGCTGCCCGCGTAGCGCGGGATACCGACCCGCACCGGCATGTGAAAGATCTCCTCGCCGAGCTCGACCATGCCGCGCATGACCGCGCTGCCGCCGGTGAGCACCACGCCCGAAGACAGCAGCTCCTCGAAGCCGGATTCGCGCAGCACCTGCTGCACCAGCGAGAACAGCTCCTCGACGCGCGGCTCGATGACCTCGGCGAGCGTCTGGCGCGACATCACGCGTGGGCCGCGATCGCCGATTCCCGGCACCTCGATCATCTCGTTCGGGTCGGCGAGCTGGCGCAGCGCCACGCCGTGCCGGATCTTGATGTTCTCGGCTTCGGCGGTCGGCGTCCTGAGCGCCATCGCGATGTCGTTGGTGATCTGGTCGCCCGCGATTGGGATCACGGCCGTATGGCGGATCGCGCCGTTGGTGAAGACCGCGATGTCGGTGGTGCCACCGCCGATATCGATCAGGCATACGCCGAGATCGGTCTCGTCGTCCTGCAGCACCGCGCGCGAGGACGCGAGCGGCTGCAGAATCAGGTCGTTCACCTCCAGCCCGCAGCGGCGCACGCACTTGACGATGTTCTGCGCGGCGGACACTGCGCCCGTGACGATGTGCACCTTCACCTCGAGCCGGACGCCCGACATGCCGAGCGGCTCGCGCACGTCCTCCTGGCCGTCGATGATGAATTCCTGCCGCAGGACGTGGAGGATCTGCTGATCGGTCGGAATGTTCACCGCCTTGGCGGTGTCGATCACCCGCTCGACGTCGAGCGCCGTGACTTCCTTGTCCTTGATCGCCACCATGCCGGTAGAGTTGAAGCTGCGGATGTGGCTGCCGGCGATCCCCGCGAACGCGGAAACGATCTTGCAGTCCGCCATCAGCTCGGCCTCCTCCAGCGCGCGCTGCACCGCGTTCACGGTGGACTCGATGTTGACCACGACCCCCTTCTTCAGGCCCTTGGATTCGTGGCCGCCCATGCCGAGGATCTCGAGCGCACCGTCCGGGCGCAGCTCCGCCACCAGCGCCACCACCTTGGAGGTGCCGATGTCCAGCCCGACGATCAGGTCCTTGCTGTCTTTTGCCATTTCGTTCAGCCCTTCATGTCCGGCACGCGCAGCGCAAAGCCGTTCGGGTAGCGCAGGTCAACGTATTCGTGACGCTGGGGGATCTTGCCGAGCGTCTGCGGATAGACCGCCACGAAGCGGGCCAGCCGTGTCTCGACCGGAAGCTCGCTGGTGTCGCGTCCCAACACCAGGCTCAGTCCGCTCTGCAGTTTCAGCCGCCACGCAAACCGCGGCGTGAGGATCACGCGCTCGAGCGGGTCGCCAAGCGGGGCGAGCAGCGCCGCAAAGCGCCGGTAGCGGCGCGTCACCTCGGCCTCCGTGCCGGCGGGCCC
>JBAUTD010000055.1:0-1726 GCA_049582045.1 Burkholderiales bacterium | reverse complement strand
CGCTGAGGGTGCCGTGACGACGCCGATCCGCTTCGACCCGATCCGCCTGCCGTGTTCGCTGCAGGCGCTGCGCGCCGAGGTAAGGGCCTTCCTCGCCGCGGAGATCGATGCCGGCACCTTTCATCCCGCCGCCGCCGGCACGGCGCGCGCCTACAACCTCGAGTTCAGCCGCAAGGTCGGCGCGCGGGGTTGGATCGGCATGACCTGGCCGAAGAAATACGGCGGCGGCGAGAAGAGCCATCTCGAGCGCTATGTCGTCACCGAAGAGATGTCGGCCGCCAACGCACCGGTGCGCGCCCATTTCGTCGCCGACCGGCAGAGCGGCCCGATCCTGCTCAAGTACGCTTCCGAGCGCCTCAAGGCCGAGGTGCTGCCGAAGATCGTGCGCGGCGAATGCTGCTTCTGCATCGGCATGAGCGAACCGGGGTCGGGCTCGGACCTGTTCGCGGCGCGCACGCGCGCGGTCAACTCGGACGCCGGCTGGCGCGTCAGCGGCACCAAGGTGTGGACCACCGAGGCGCACCACGCCGACTACATGATCGGCCTGTTCCGCACTTCGCCGCCGGCCAAGGACGACCGCCGCCACGGCCTGACGCAGTTTCTGGTCGACATGCGCTGGCCCGGCATCAAGGTCAACCCGATCGTCGACATGAGCGGCCGGCACGATTTCAACGAAGTGGTGTTCGACGACGTCGTGGTGCCGGACGAGTACCGCCTGGGCGATACCGATCTCGCCTGGCGCCAGGCCACCAGCGAGCTGGCCTACGAAAGAAGCGGCCCGGAGCGCTTCCTCGAGACGGCGTACGTGCTGTTCGACCTGATGCGCGTGCTCGGCCCGCAACCGGATCTGCGCGGCACGGAGGGCCTCGGGCGGCTGGCGGCGCAGCTGCACGTGCTGCGGCGCATGTCGGTGTCGGTCGCGGGCATGCTCGAGCAGGGAAAGGAGCCGGTGCTCGAGGCTTCGATCGTCAAGGATCTCGGCACGGTGTGGGAGCAGGCGCTGCCGTCTCGGGCTCGCGAGCTCGCGGCCTTCGCCGAAAGAGACCCGCTGTTCGAGCAGCGCCTCGCCTACGCGACCAACATCGCGCCGAAGCTCACCATCCAGGGTGGCACCAGCGAGGTGCTGCGCGGAATCATCGCGCGCGGGCTGGGCCTGCGCTGAAGGCGAAACGGGAGCCCCGCATGGTCGACGACACAGCCTTTCCCGAGCTCGGCGTCGAGCTCGACGGCGCAGTCGCCACGGTCGAGATCCGGCGCCCGCCGCACAACTTCTTCGACCTGGCGCTGATCCGCCAGCTCGCCGACGCCTTCGAGGCGCTCGACGCCGAGCCCGCCTGCCGCGCGATCGTGCTCTGCGCCCGAGGAAAGTCCTTTTGCGCGGGCGCGAGACTGGGAGACGGCACGCAGCAAGCGAGCATCGGGACTCCGAATACGGCACACCTCTACGTCGAGGCGGTCCGGTTGTTCTCCTGCGCGAAGCCGGTGGTCGGGGCGATTCAGGGCCCCGCGGTGGGCGGCGGCCTGGGTCTCGCGCTGGTGCCCGAGCTGCGCGTCGCCTGTCCCGAGGCGCGCTTCTGCGCAAACTTCACGCGCCTCGGATTCCATCCCGGCTTCGGCCTCACGGTGACGCTGCCTGCGCTGATCGGTCCGAGCAGGGCGGCGCTCATGTTCTACACCGGGCGGCGGGTGAAAGGCGAGGAAGCCTGCGCCATGGGCCTGGCCGACC
>JBAUTD010000054.1:0-2728 GCA_049582045.1 Burkholderiales bacterium | reverse complement strand
GCGCTGCCGCGACTGGAAGACCTGGGATTCGCGCGCACCAATCTGGCTGCGCTCGGGATCGATACGGGCGCCTCAGGCGGCGCCAGGCTGCTGGCCAGCTTCCGGCGCCGCATCGACCGCTATGCCGAGAAGCGGGACTACCCGGCGCTGAACGGCACCTCGTCGCTGTCGATGCACCTGCGCTTCGGGACCGTCTCGATCCGAGAGCTCGTCGGCTATGCATGCAAGCGCGGCGGCGAGGGCGCGCAGGCCTGGCTCTCCGAGCTCGTCTGGCGCGAGTTTTACTTCATGGTGCTCGCGAGCCGACCGGACGTGGTCGAGCATGCCTTCCGGCGCGAGTTCGACGCGCTGCGCTTTGACGGCAGCGAGGCCGGGTGGCAGGCATGGTGCGAGGGGCGCACCGGCTACCCTCTGGTAGACGCCGCAATGCGGCAGCTCGAGCAGTCCGGCGCCATGCACAACCGGCTGCGCATGGTCACCGCGTCGTTCCTGGTCAAGGATCTCGCCATCGACTGGCGGCGCGGAGAGCGATTCTTCGCCGCAAAGCTGAACGACTACGACCTCGCAGCCAACAACGGCGGCTGGCAGTGGGCCGCATCGACCGGCTGCGACGCGCAGCCCTGGTTTCGCATCTTCAATCCCGTCACGCAGTCGCGCAGGTTTGATCCGCAGGGCGACTTCATCCGCCGCCACGTGCCGGAGCTGGCCCGCGTGCCGGCGAAGTTCATTCACGCACCCTGGACGATGGACCAGGCGGCTCAGCGCGCCTCCGGCTGTGTGCCGGGCCGCGACTATCCGCTACCCATGGTCGATCACGCCGAAGCGCACCGCAGTACGCTCGCGCGCTATGGCGCGGTCACTCGCCGTTGAGCCTGCGGCCGACGAAGCTCGCGATATGCCCGAGCAGCTGCTCCTCCTGGTACGGCTTGCCGAGGAACGCATTGGCGCCGACTTCCTGCGCGTAGGCGCGATGCTTGTCGGCGGTGCGCGAAGTGATCACGATGATTGGCACGGACTTCAGGCGCGGATCGGCGCGCACGTTACGCGTCAGATCGAAGCCGTCCATGCGCGGCATCTCGATGTCGACCAGCATGACATCGGGCACCGTTTCCGACAGTTGCTCCAGCGCCTCGACCCCATCCTTGGCGGCAAGCACCTGGTAGCCCTCGCGTTCGAGCAGCCTGCCGGTGATCTTGCGCACGGTAAGCGAGTCGTCCACGACCATGACTTTCAATCGCGCCGCGGCGGGCGCGGGAACCTGCGTGGTGACCTGCGTCTGCCGCGGCCGCGGTCGCTGCACGAGCGCGACCGGGTTCAGGATCAGGACGATTTCGCCGCTGCCCAGCACCGTCACCCCCGCAACGCCTGGAACGCGGGCCAGTTGCGGTCCGAGGTCCTTCACCACGACTTCCTGATTGCCGATCATCTCGTCTACCAGCACGGCTGCGGCCTCGGCGCCGGAACGCAGCAGCAATACAGGTGAGTAGCGCCGCCCGGCGTCGCCCTGCGCGGCCGCCGGCTCGCCCAACAGCTCGTGCATGATCGCGAAGGGATAGTGCCGCCCCGCCCAATCGATGTGGCCGGCCGCGCGCACCTGGTCGAGCTGCTCCGCTCGAAGCTGCTGCACCTGCTCGATCATGACAGCAGGCAGCGCATACGCGCGCCCCCCCGCCTTGACGAGCACCGCCTGCGTCACCGCAGTGGTAAGCGGCAGACGGACGGTAAACCGCGTGCCGCGCCGCGGTGCCGACTCCAGCTCGATGCGCCCGCCCAGCCCGCCGACTTCGTCCTTCACCACGTCCATGCCGACGCCGCGTCCGGCGATCTCGGTCACCTCCTCGACAGTCGAGAAGCCGGGTACGAAAATGAGTTCGGCCAGGCGCTGCTCGCTGATCTGCTCTGCCGCATCAATTAGCCCTCGCTGCAGCGCCTTTTCGCGGATCTTCCCAAGATCGAGACCGGCCCCGTCGTCGGCGAGGGACAGCACGATCTCGTTGCCCTCCTGGCGCACGTCCAGCCGTATCTCGCCCGCCTCGGGCTTGCCCGCGGCGGCGCGTTCCCGTGCCGGCTCGACGCCGTGCGTGAGTGCGTTGCGCACGAGATGCTCGAGCGGGCCCGTGATGCGCTCCAGCACCGAGCGATCGAGCTCGACGCTCGCGCCGCGCAGCTCGAGGCTCGCGCGCTTGCCGAGCTCTTTCGCGGTCTGCCGCACCAGGCGATGCAACCGCTCGGCCAGCGTCCCGAACGGGACCATGCGCACGCGCATCAGGTCCTGCTGCAGCTCGCGGTTCAGACGCGCCTGCGCCGAGAGCGCGGCGTCGGTGTCGTCCACCATCCGGATCAGGCTCTGCTGCACGGTCGAGACGTCGTTCACGCTCTCGGCCATCATGCGCGTGAGTTCCTGGAAGCGCGTGAAACGGTCGAACTCGAGCGGATCGAACTCGCGCGCGGACCTCTCGGCCTCGCGCTCCCTCGCCTGCATCTGCGATTCGGCGTGGATCTCGATTTCGCGCAGCTGGCTGCGCAGCCGCAGCACGTTCTCGGTCAAATCCGCGAGCGCGTTCTTGAGAACGCGCATTTCCACCTCGATCCGCGAGCGCGTGATGGCAACTTCGCCGGCCTCGTTTACCAGCTTTTCCAGTACTTCCGAGCGCACTCGCAGCATGCCGCGCGACGCTGCGCGCTTGGGCGCTGCCGCGACGGCCGGGGTCGCCGCGGCCTGCGGGGC
>JBAUTD010000053.1:0-14666 GCA_049582045.1 Burkholderiales bacterium | reverse complement strand
GGCCGAGCCGGTGACGATCGCGACGCGCGGGTCCACGCGGCTAGACCGTGGCGACCGCCGCCGCGGGCGAGCCCACCGCCCCGGACAGCCGCAGCGGCGGCGCGGTGAGCAGGAAGCGGTTGCGCTTGTGCTCGCGCAGCCAGTTCGCCAGGCGCGTCAGGTACCACAGCTCGCCGAGGTGAATGCCGTTCTTGAAGATGCAGTGCTCGTGCAGCGGCATCATCGCGTGGGGCGCCGGCTTGAACAGGCTCGCCGGGATGATCTCGACCGCGTAGTTGTCCGCGATCAGGCACGCGAGGCCCGAGTCGCTGATCCAGTTGAGCAGCTTGTCGTCGCGCCCGTCGAGACCGGTACAGGTCGAGTGCAGCAGCTTCGGGTCGGGGTTCCTGTTCAGCTCCAGGATCACGTCGGCGAAGCCGGTATACAGGCACACCATGTCGCCACGCTCGACGGCGACCTTGTCGGCCTCGAGCACCCGCATCAGGTCGTCGTAGCCGACCGCGCGGCGCTCGCGGCCGAAATGCGCGTGCAGATCGATCATGACGCCGCGCCCCTGCGCGCCGTGTTCGGCCAGGTTCTGGATCCCGAGCGCCTCGGCGCGCGCGCCTTCGTACTTCGCCCACGGCTCGGGCGCGGCGGAATTCTCCGGCGCCGGCTTGACGTGCTCGCCGGCGCGAAAGCCGTTGTAGAACACGATCTCCGCCTTGCCGTCGCCGTCGGCGTCGAAGCGGCTGCCGATGTGGGCGAACGAGTCCCACTGGGTCGAGTACTGCAGCGTCAGCAGCACCAGGTCGTCGCACACCACGTCGGTGAGGTCCGGGTTGTCCTCGGACAGGGGAAAGCAGAAGTTCTGCCGTCCCGCGTTCTTCTTGCCGTCGCGCAGGGTCGCGAACTGGCGTGGCGGCGTGCGGCGCGGGTTGAGCGCGCTGCCGCCCGGGTAGTCGAGCGGCAGCGAGAGGCAGAAGCTCAAACCCTCGGTCACCTCGGCCACACCCTGCAACACCTTTTCCCGCGTGACGTAATTCATGCGGCCGCGCTGGTCGTCGGGGCCGAACTCGCCCCAGTTCGAGCCGGGCGGGCGCTGCTTCCAGCGTTGGGTCATGGCGCTCCTAGAAGTAGTGGCGGCTGATCGTCTCGGCGATCATCACCGGCTTGTCGCCGCCCTCCC
The DNA here is from genome assembly GCA_049582045.1 of Burkholderiales bacterium. Lineage (GTDB taxonomy): Bacteria > Pseudomonadota > Gammaproteobacteria > Burkholderiales > SG8-39 > DAHVFK01. The sequence continues at coordinate 13,498 of JBAUTD010000053.1, read as the reverse complement.
GCTCGAGGGTGACGCTCCAGGTGGTCTGAACGCCGTTGCCTTCGATCTTCTCGAACTTGGCGAGCATGAAGCGGCCGCGGATGCGCGAGCCCGCTGGCACCGGGGCGGTGAAGCGCACCCGGTTCAAGCCGTAATTCACGCCCATCTTGCGGTCGGCGAACTCGAACGTGGACTCGGTGAGCTTCGGCAGCATCGACAGCGTGAGAAAGCCGTGCGCGATGGTGGTGCCGAAGGGCGAGCCCTTCGCCCGCTCGGGATCGACGTGGATCCACTGGAAATCCTCGGTCGCTTTCGCGAACAGGTCGATCCGCTCCTGCGTGATCTCGAGCCAGGGCGAGACCGCGATCTCCTCGCCCACCCTGTTCTCGAGTCCGCGTAGGGTGAGTGCAGCAGCGCTCATTGGCTATCCTTTGTTGAACGAAGCACCGACGAAACGCTCTATTTCTGCGCACACTAGGTCCGGTCGCTCGTGCACGATCCAGTGCGAGGCGCCGGGTACGCGCACCACGCGCAGGTCCGGTACGCAGGCTTCGAGCCCGTCGAGGCAGCCCGGCAGCAGCGCCTCGTCGGCCTCGCCCCAGATCACCAGGGTCGGCACCCTGACCATGAAATCCTTCGCTTCCAGGGCGAGGCGCGACGCGCCGGGATCCGCCGCCGAAGGCGGATACAGGGGCGAGGCGCGGTACCAGTTCAGGCTGCCGGTGAGCGCGCCGGGCTGCGCCCAGGCTTCCATATAGGCCGCCTTTTCCTTCTCGCCGAACTGCGGCGTGCCCCTGCCGAAGGCGAACTGCCACAGCTTGGCGTAGCCGTCCTGAGACAGCACCCGCTCGGCCTTGGCGTCGCGCAAGAGGAGCATGTACGCGCTCGCCTGCTGCTGGGCGGGATTGCCGGCGAGCTCGCGCCAGAAGGTGTACGGATGCGGCGAGTTGACGATCACCAGGCGCGAAAGCAGCTCCGGGTGCGCCATCGCGAAGCCCCACGCCACCGCCCCGCCCCAGTCGTGCCCGACCAGGACGAAGCGCTCGCGCGTGAAGCGCTGCGCCAGCTGGCGAATGTCCTCGATCAGGAGCCTCGTCCGGTACTGCTCGACCGCCGCGGGCCGGTCGGAGAGGTTGTAGCCGCGCTGGTCGGGCGCCACCGCGCACCAGCCGCGCGCGCCGAAATATTCGAGCGATTCCTTCCAGCCGCGCCAGAATTCGGGAAAGCCGTGCAGGAACAGCATCAGCGGGCCGTCGCCCAGGCGCGCGTAATGCAGCCTGACCCCGTTGACTTCGGCGTTGCCGTGCTCGATGGTGTCGGCCCGCGTCACGAAAACTTCGAGAAATCCGGCTTGCGCTTCTCGAAGAAGGCGGTCATCGCCTCTTTCGCCTCGGGCGAGCCGAGGCGCTCCTTGAACTCGAGCAATTCCGCGTCGATCTGCTCGCCGACCGCGCGCGAGAACGCGGCTTTCATCAGCCGTTTGGTCAGGCGCACCGAGGCGGGCGGCAGCGCCGCGAGGGCAAGCGCCGCGCCGCGCGCGCGCTCGATGAGCTCGGCCTCGGGCACGATTTCGGTGACGAACCCGGCCGCGAGCGCCTTATCGGCGCCGAACGGCTGACCGAGCATGAGCAGCTCCGCAGCGCGCTGGTAGCCGGCGATTGCGGGCAGCAGCAGACTCGAGCCGGCCTCGGGCACCAGCCCGAGCGGCACGAACGGGAGCTGAAAGCGCGCGGTCGGGGCCGCGTACACCAGGTCGCAGTGCAACAGCATCGTCGTGCCGATCCCGACCGCCGCGCCGCCGACCGCGGCGACCAGCGGCTTGTTCAGGTCCGCGATCTGGTGCAGAAAATCGACGGTGATCGAGCGCTCGCCGTGCAGCGGGCGCTCGAGGAAATCCTTCAGGTCGTTGCCGGCGGTAAAGCAGTCGGGCTTGCCGTGGATCAGCATCGCGCGCACCTGCGGGTCGGCTTCGGCCGCGGACAGTGCCTGCCCGATCGCAGCGTACATCTCGAGGGTGAGCGCGTTCTTCTTGTCGAGGCGCGCGATCTCGATCCGCGTGACGCGATCCCGGGTCTCGACGACGACGTTGGCGCTCATCTCACGCCGCCGGCAGCCTGTAGTCCTTGAGCTGCTGCCGGATCGTGAGCTTGGAAAGCTTGCCGGTCGCCGTGTGCGGCAACTCTTTGACGAACACCACGTCGTCGGGCATCCACCACCTCGCGATCTTGCCTTCGAAGAACTTGAGCAGGTCCTCCTTGCTCACTTCCTGGCCGGGCTTTTTCACCGCCACGACGATCGGGCGCTCGTCCCACTTGGGGTGCTTGACGCCGATCACCGCCGCCTCGGCGATCGCCGGGTGCGCCACCGCGACGTTCTCCAGGTCGATCGAGCTGATCCACTCGCCGCCCGACTTGATCACGTCCTTGGAGCGGTCGGTGATCTGCATGTAGCCGTCCGGGTCGAGCGTGGCGACGTCGCCGGTCGGAAACCAGCCGTCCTTGAGCGGGTCGCCGCCCTCGTCCTTGAAGTAGCGCTGGATCACCCAGGGCCCGCGCACCTGCAGGTCGCCGAAGGCCTTGCCGTCCATCGGCAGCTCCTCGCCGTCCTGGCCCACGATCCTCATGTCGACGCCGAAAATGGCGCGGCCCTGCTTGCCCTGCAGCGCGTAGCGCGCTTCCTTGTCCATCGTCATGTGCTTTTCCTTGAACGTGCACACGGTGCCGAGCGGGCTCATCTCGGTCATGCCCCAGGCATGCAGCACGTTCACTCCGTAGTCCTCCTGGAAGGCGCGGATCATCGCCGGCGGGCAGGCCGAGCCGCCGATCACCACCCCCTTGAGGGTCGAGAACTTGAGCTTCGATTCCTTCATGTAGTTGAGCAGCCCGAGCCACACCGTGGGCACGCCGGCCGACATGGTCACGCGCTCGGTCTCGAACAGCTCGTGCAGGCTCTTGCCGTCGAGGTGCGGGCCGGGGAAGACGAGCTTGGTGCCGGTCAGCGCGCAGGAATACGGCAGCCCCCAGGCGTTGACGTGGAACATCGGCACCACCGGCAGCACCACGTCGCGCGCCGAGAGATTCAACGCATCGGGCAGCGCGGCGGCATAGGCGTGCAATATCGTCGAGCGGTGCGCGTAGAGCACGCCCTTCGGATTTCCGGTCGTGCCAGAGGTGTAGCAAAGGCAGGCCGCGGTGCGTTCGTCCAGCTGCGGCCACTCGAACCCGTCGTTCTGCGCCTCGAGCAGCGTCTCGTAGCACAGCAGGTTCGGGATCGACGATTGCTTGGGCATGTGCGCGGCGTCGGTCATCAGCACGAAGCCCTTGACGGTCTTCAACTGCGGCGCGAGCTTCTCCACCAGCGGCAGGAACGTGAGGTCGAAAAAGACGTACTTGTCCTCGGCGTGGTTGGCGATGTAGACGATCTGATCCGGAAACAGGCGCGGATTGATGGTATGGATCACCGCCCCGCTGCCGGCCACCGCGTAGTAGATCTCGAAGTGGCGGTAGCCGTTCCAGGCCAGCGTGGCGACGCGGTCGGACGGCTTCACGCCGAGCGCCGCGAGCGCGTTGGCCAGGCGCCGCGAGCGCCGGTGCGCCTCGCGGTAGGTGTAGCGGTGGATTCCGCCTTCTACCGTCTTGGAGACGATCTCGGTCTCGCCATGGTGGCGATCGGCATGCCGGATCAGGTCGGTGATCAACAACGGCGCGTCCATCATCAGGCCAAGCATGGGACTCCTCCGGAATGCTCTTTCACAATGCGGGCAGGCGGGTGAAGTTACTCTGCGTCATCATTGCCGGTCAAGCGTGCTTGACCCGCCCGATGGCGTTCACTAAGATCCACGGCACATCACGGCCCAAGAAAAACAAGACATACGGCCGTGTTCACATTCAAGGGGGGAATCATGAGCAGCAATTTCGTCCGCGCGACCGCCATCGGCGCCGCTGCGGCCCTGTTCGCGCTCGGCGCGCAGGCCGCGGGCACCATCAAGATCGGCTACATCGACCCGCTTTCGGGCCCGTTCGCCAACACCGGCGCCCAGGGCCTGGCCGAATTCCAGTTCTACGCAGAATGGCTGAACAAGCGAGGCGGGGTGCTTGGCCAGAAGCTCGAGATCGTGCCCTTCGACAACAAGGTGAGCCCGCAGGAGTCTCTCAACCAGCTCAAGCGCGTCGAGGACGAGGGCATCCGCTACATCACGCAGGGCAACTCCTCGGCGGTCGCGCTCGCGTTGTCGGGCGCGGTGTCCAAGTACAACGAGCGCAACCCGGGCAAGGAGATCGTATACCTGAACTACGCCGCGGTGGATCCGGCGCTGACCAACGAGAAGTGCAGCTTCTGGCACTTCCGCTTCGACGCCAACGCCGACATGAAGATGGAGGCGCTCACCGCACTGATGGCGAAGGACAAGAACCTGAAGAAGGTCTACCTGATCGACCAGGACTACTCCTTCGGCCACGCGGTCGCGGACGCCGCGGTGCGAATGCTCAAGCGCAAGCGCCCGGACATCCAGATCGTCGGCAACGAGTTCCATCCGATCGGCCGGGTGAAGGACTTCGCGCCCTACGTGGCCAAAATCAAGGCCTCGGGCGCGCAGGCGGTGATCACCGGCAACTGGGGCAACGACATGTCGCTGCTGGTCAAGGCGGGCCGCGAAGCGGGGCTGGACGTCGACTGGTACACCTACTATGCCGGCGGGCTGGGCACGCCCACCGCGATGGGCGAGGCCGCCGCCGGCCACGTCAAGATCGTCGCCGAGTACCACTCGAACGTCGCGCACAACAAGGCCGCGGCCTGGGATGCCGCCTACCGCAAGCAGGCGCCCAAGGGCAACCCGGACTTCTACTACCTGCGCGGCAAGATCATGTTCGACATGCTGGTGGCGGCAATGAAGAAGGCCAATTCGATCGATCCCAAGAAGGTGGCCTATGCGCTCGAAGGGATGAAGATGGAAGGCGACATGGGCGAGCTCGAGATGCGCAAGGACGACCATCAGCTGATCCAGCCGCTGTACGTGTTCACGCTGCAGAAATCCGCCGCGCACGGCGGGCCGAAGGAGGCGAAGATCGACATGGAAGGCAGCGGCCTCGCGCCGGTGACCGACCTGCGCGTCGAGCCGTACGTGACCGCGACGCCGACTTCGTGCCAGATGCAGCGCCCGTAGCGCACACCGCCAGGAGGCCGACGGGGGGCTCGCCCCCCGTTTCTTTTTGCGCATGGAGTTCTTTCTCGTCCAGCTGCTGAACGGCGTCAGCTACGGGCTGCTGATGTTCATGCTGTCCTCGGGCCTGACCCTGGTGTTCTCGCTCATGGGCGTGCTCAACTTCGCCCACGCCAGCTTCTACATGCTGGGCGCGTACTTCGCCTACCAGATCAGCACGCAAATCGGCTTTTTTCCCGCGCTGGTCGCCGCGCCGCTGCTGGTGGGCGGGGTGGGCATGCTGGTCGAGCGCTTCGGCCTGCGCACCGTGCACCGCTACGGCCACGTGGCCGAGTTGCTGTTCACCTTCGGCCTGGCCTACCTGATCGAGGAAGCGGTGCACCTGGTGTGGGGCCGCGCCGCGGTGGAGTACCGCATTCCGGCGGCGCTCGACGGCCCGATGTTCAGCATTTTCACCTCGCAGTACCCGACCTACCGTGTGTTCATGATGCTGATCTCCGTCGCGATGCTGGTGTCGATCTGGGTCACACTCACCCGCACCCGCATCGGCCTGGTGATCCAGGCCGCGCTCACCCATCCGCAGACGGTCGAGGCGCTGGGCCACAACGTGCCGCGCGTGTTCATGCTGGTGTTCGGCGGCGGCGCCGCGCTCGCGGGTCTGGCCGGCGTGATCGGGGGCAACGCCTTCGTCACCGAACCCGGCATGGCGGCCGCGGTCGGGCCGATCATCTTCGTGGTGGTGGTGGTGGGCGGCATGGGCTCGCTCGGCGGCGCCTTCGTCGCCTCGATCCTGATCGGCTGCCTGCAGACCTTCTCGGTCGGCCTGGACTGGAACATCCCCTTGCTCGACATCACGGTGGCTCAGACCGCGCCGGTGCTGCCCTACCTGCTGATGGTCCTGATCCTGATCCTGCGGCCGCGCGGCCTGCTCGGCACGCGCGAGGGCTGAGATGGCGGACCTGCGCTACCAGCCGGTCAACCTCGGGCGCTGGCTGCTGTGGGGCGCCACGGCGGTGCTGTTCGTCGTCGCGCCGCTCGCGTTCCGCCACGGGTTCGCGCTCACCATGCTGACCCAGATGGGCGCCTTTATCATCTTCGCGCTGTCGTACAACATGCTGCTCGGACAGGGCGGCATGCTCTCGTTCGGCCACGCGGTCTACTCGGGACTGGGCGCGTATTTCGCGGTGCACGCGCTGAACATGATCGGCAAGGGCACGCTCGTGTTCCCGGTGATGCTGCTGCCGCTCATCGGCGGCCTGGCCGGGCTCGCGTTCGGCGTCGTGTTCGGATACGTGACGACCAAGAAGGCCGGCACCACCTTCGCCATGATCTCGCTCGGCATCGGCGAGCTGGTGCACGCCTGCGTCCTGATGTTCCCCGGGTTCTTCGGCGGCGAGGGCGGCGTGCAGACCAACCGCGTGGCCGGCCATCCGTTTCTCGGCATCAGCTTCGGGCCGGCGATCCAGGTCTACTACCTGGTCGCATTCTGGTGCTTCGTGTGCATGATCGCGATGTTCGCGCTGACGCAGACGCCGCTCGGGCGCATGGCGAACGCGGTGCGCGACAATCCCGAGCGGGCCGAATTCGTCGGCTACGACACCCAGAAAGTCCGCTTCCTGCAGCTCACGCTGGCGGGATTCTTCGCCGGCATCTCGGGCGCGCTGTCGTGCATCAACTTCGAGATCGTCACCGACGAGAACGTCTCCGCGCTGCGCTCCGGCGGCGTGCTGATCGCGACTTTCATCGGCGGCACGGGGTTCTTCTTCGGGCCCATCCTCGGCTCGGTGGTGTTCATCTTCTTCGTCGTCGCGCTGTCGGGCTTCACCCAGGCCTGGCTGCTCTACCTGGGCCTGTTCTTCCTCGCCATGGTGCTGTACGCGCCGGGCGGCATTGCCTCGCTCATCATGATGCAGCTGCCCGTGATCCGGGCCAGGCGCTTCGGCGCGCTCGCCGTGCCCTACCTGCTCGCGCTCGCCGCGGGCCTGGTCGCCTTCGCGGGCCTGGTCGGCGTGGTGGAGATGGTGTACCGCCTCTCGGACCAGAGCCTCGACACGCAGATGGCGTTGTTCGGCGTCGCCTTCGACGCCAAATCCGCGCCGCCGTGGATCGCGTTCTCGCTCCTGCTCGCCGCCGGACTGGCGGCGCTCGTGTTCGCCTCGCGTCACGTCGGCGAGCGCTGGGGCGCGATCCAGAACCAGATCCAGGGTACGCAGCCGTGAGCGCCGCGATCGAGCTGCGCGAGGTGCGCAAGAGTTTCGGCAAGACCGAGATCATCAACGGCGTCTCGCTCGCGATCGGCAAGGGCGAACGCCACGCGATCATCGGCCCCAACGGGGCCGGCAAGTCGACCCTGTTCAACCTGATCTCGGGCCGCTACCAGCCCAGCTCGGGCAGCATCCTGCTCGACGGCGAGGACGTCACGGGTCTGAAGCCGTTCCAGATCAACCGCAAGGGGCTCTCGCGCAGCTTCCAGGTCACCAACATCTTCCACAACCTCTCGGTGTACGAGAACATCCGCTGCGGCGTGCTGTGGGCGATGGGCTACAAGTACTCGTTCTGGCACCGCGTCGGAGGCCTGGGCGAGGTGCGGCACCGAAGCGTGGAGGTCATGGAGCGCATCGGGCTCGCCGCGCGGCGCAACGTCCCCGCGGGCACGCTGTCCTATGCCGAGCAGCGCGCGCTCGAGATCGGCATCACGATCGCGGGCGGCGCGCACGCGATCCTGCTCGACGAGCCGACCGCGGGCATGAGCCGCACCGAGACCGCGCAGGCGGTCGAACTGATCCGCCAGGTCACCGAAGGCCGCACGCTGGTGATGGTCGAGCACGACATGGGCGTGGTGTTCGACCTCGCCGACCGCATCAGCGTGCTGGTGTACGGCGAGGTGATCGCCACCGGCGCTCCGGCCGACATCCGCGCCAACGCCGCGGTGCAGGAGGCCTACCTCGGCGCCCTGCACAAGGAGGCCGCGGATGCTTGAGGTGCGCGACCTGCACGCGTTCTACGGCAAGAGCCACATCCTGCACGGCGTGCACCTGTCGATCCGCCCGGGCGAGATCGTCTCGCTGCTCGGCAGGAACGGCGTCGGGCGCTCGACCACGGTGAAGGCCGTCATGGGCATGGTGCAATGCAGCGGCTCGGTCAAGTTCAAGGGCGAGGAGATCGCCGGACAAAAGGCCTACCGCATTGCGCACAAGGGCCTGGGCTATGTGCCGGAGAACCGCGACATCTTCCCCACGCTCACCGTACGCCAGAACCTGTTGCTGGGCCAGAAATCGGCCAAGGCGGCCGGGCGCTGGAAAATGGAGGACATGTTCGGGCTCTTTCCGCGCCTGAAGGAGCGCATCGACACCCAGGCCGGATTCCTCTCGGGCGGCGAGCAGCAGATGCTAACGCTGTGCCGCACGCTGATGGGCGACCCGGAGCTGGTGATGATCGACGAGCCGACCGAGGGCCTCGCGCCCAAGATCGTCGAGCAGATGGCCGAGCTGTTCCTCGAGATCAAGCGGCGCGGGGTGTCGATCCTGCTGGTCGAGCAGAAGCTGGCGATCGCGCTCGACATCTCGGAGCGCCTGTACGTCATGGGGCACGGCCGGATCGTGTTCGAAGGCTCGCCGCAGGACATCAAGTCGAACGCCGCGATGCGCAAGGAGTGGCTCGAGGTCTGAGTTGCCGGTAAAATCGGGCTCCCCCCGCGCAGCCATCCAGTCCCCGGAGATTCCCGCATGAGCGACGCAGCGCCCTATTCCGTACGCGACGGCATCGCCGTCATCACTCTCAACAACCCTCCCGTGAACGGCCTGGGCAGCGTGCTGCGCCCAGCGATCATGGACGGCATCAAGAAGGCCGGCTCCGACCCCGCGGTCAAGGCGCTGGTCATGATCGGCTCGGCGAAGGCGTTCTCGGGCGGAGCCGACATCCGCGAGTTCAATACGCCGAAGATGAGCGTGCCGCCGTCGCTGCCCGAGATCAACGACGCGCAGGACGCCTTCGGCAAACCGATGATCGGCGCGATCGGCGGCTTCGCGCTCGGCGGCGGCCTCGAGCTCGCGCTCGGCTGCCACTACCGCGTTGCGCTTCCCAGGAGCCAGCTCGGCCTGCCCGAGGTGAAGCTCGGCCTGCTGCCGGGCTCGGGCGGAACGCAGCGCCTGCCGCGCGTGGTGGGCGCCGCGGAGGCGATCAGGATGATGACCACGGGCAACCCGGTCCCCGCCGAGAAGGCGCTCTCGCTCGGCCTGGTCGACGAGATCATCGTCGAGGGCGACCTGCTCGCGGGCGCGCTCGCGTACGCCAAGAAGCTCCTCGCCGGCGGCAAGGGCCCGCGCCGCATCCGCGACATGAAGGTGAAGCTCGACGGCGACCCGAAAGCGTTCTTCGAGCAGGCGCGCGCCGAAGTCGGCAAGGCCTCGCGCGGCTACCCGGCGCCGCTCGAGATCGTCGCCTGCGTCGAGGCGGCCGCGACCAGGCCGTTCGACGAAGGGCGCAAGTTCGAGCGTGAGCGCTTCGCGTTCCTGGTCGAAGGCAACGAGTCGAAGGCGCTGCGCCACATGTTCTTCGCCGAGCGCCAGACCTCCAAGATCCCCGACGTGCCCGAGGACACGCCGACGCGCGAGATCGGAAAGGCCGCGATCATCGGCGCAGGCACCATGGGCGGCGGCATCGCGATGAGCTTCGTCAACGTCGGTATCCCGGTGACGCTGATCGAGATGAAGCAGGAGGCGATCGACAAGGGCCTGGCGACGATCAAGAAGAACTACGCCAACACCGTGTCCAAGGGGCGCCTCAAGCAGGAGGAGATGGACAAGCGCATGGCGCTCATTACCCCGGCACTCGAGCTCGCCGCGGCGAAGGACGCCGACATCGTGATCGAGGCGGTGTTCGAGCGGATGGACGTCAAGCAGGACATCTTCAGGAAGCTCGACGCGACGGCGAAGCCCGGCGCGATCCTCGCTTCGAACACCTCGACCCTGGACGTGAACGAGATCGCGGCCGCCACCAAGCGGCCGCAGGACGTTATCGGCACGCATTTCTTCTCGCCCGCGAACGTGATGCGGCTGCTGGAAGTCGTGCGCGGCGCGAAGACCGCCAAGGACGTGCTCGCGACCACCATGAAGCTCGGCAAGAAGCTGAAGAAAGTGCCGGTGGTCTCGGGCGTGTGCGACGGCTTCATCGGCAACCGCATGATCGAGAAGTACGGCCAGCAGAGCCTGTTTCTGCTGGACGAAGGCTGCACGCCGCAGCAGGTCGATGGCGCAGCGCAGAAGTGGGGCCTTGCGATGGGGCCGTTCACCATGGGCGACATGGCGGGCCTCGACATCGGCTGGGAGATCCGCAAACGCCGCTACGCCGAGCGCCCGAACTTCGTCTACTCGCGCGTGGGCGACCGCATCTGCGAGCAAGGGCGTTACGGACAGAAGACCGGCAAGGGCTGGTACCTGTACGAACCGGGCAATCGCAAGCCGATTCCCGATCCCGAGGTGGACAGGATAGTCGCCGACTACCGCAAAGAGATCGGGATCAAGCCGCGCCAAATCTCCGACGAGGAGATCGTCGAGCGCCTGATCTACGCGCTGGTGAACGAAGCGGCGTACATCCTCGAGGAAGGCATCGCGCTGCGCGCCTCGGACATCGACATGGTCTACCTCACCGGCTACGGCTTCCCCGCCTACCGCGGCGGGCCGATGTTCTACGCCGACACCGTGGGCCTGCCCAAGGTCCTGGCGTCGATCGAGAAGTTCCAGAAGGGCTACCAGGGCGAAGTGTGGAGACCCGCGCCGCTGCTGGTCAAGCTCGCCAAGGAAGGCAAACGCTTCAACGGCTAGGAGAATTCAATATGACCGAAGCAGTCATCGTATCGACCGCGCGCACTCCCCTTTGCAAGAGCTGGCGCGGGGCGCTCAACATGACCCACGGCGCGACCATGGGCGGACACGCCGTGAAGCACGCGCTCGAGCGCGCCAGGCTCGAGCCGGGCGAGGTGTACGACGTCATCATGGGTTGCGCCAACCCGGAGGGCGCGACCGGATCCAACATCGCGCGCCAGATCGCATTGCGTGCCGGGCTGCCGGTGACGGTCTCGGGCATGACCGTGAACCGCTTCTGCTCCTCCGGCCTGCAGACGGTGGCGCTCGCCAGCCAGCGCATCATGCAGGGCGAGGCCGACATCATGATCGCGGGCGGCGTCGAGTCGATCTCCTGCGTGCAGAACGAGATGAACAAGCACATGATCCGCGAGGACTGGCTGATCGAGCACAAGCCCGAGGTCTACTGGCCGATGCTGCAGACCGCGGAGATGGTGGCCAAGCGCTACAAGATCTCGCGCGAGGCGCAGGACCGCTACGGCGTCGAGAGCCAGCTCAGGGCCGCCAAGTCGCGCGCCGAGGGCAAGTTCAAGGACGAGATCGTCCCGATCAGCACCAAGATGAAGGTGGTCGACAAGAACACCGGCCAGGAGACGCTCAAGGACGTCACCGCCACCGAGGACGAGGGCATCCGCCCGGATACGACTTACGAGGGCGTGTCGCAGATCAAGCCCGCGATCGAGGGCGGCGTGATCGCCGCCGGCAACGCGAGCCAGTTCTCCGACGGCGCCTCGGCCCAGGTGGTAATGAGCGACAAGATGGCGGCCAAGAAGGGCTTGAAGCCGATGGGCGTGTTCCGCGGCTTCGCGGTGGCGGGCTGCGAGCCCGACGAGATGGGCATCGGGCCGGTGTTCGCGATACCCAAGCTGCTCGCCCAGACCGGCAAGAAGATGGAGGACATCGGCCTGTGGGAGCTGAACGAGGCCTTCGCGGTGCAGGTCATCTACTGCCGCGACAAGCTCGGCATCCCCAACGAGCGCCTCAACGTCGACGGCGGCGCGATCGCGGTCGGCCATCCCTACGGCGTCACCGGCAGCCGCCTGATCGGCCACGCGCTGATCGAGGGCAAGCGCCGCGGCGTGAAGTACGTGGTGGTCACGATGTGCATCGGCGGCGGCATGGGCGCCGCGGGACTGTTCGAAGTCGTGTGAAGATCGCCATCGTCGGCTGCGGCGCGATGGGCTCGGTCTACGCCGGGCTGTTCGCCGGCGCCGGGCACGAAGTCTGGGCGATCGATTCCTGGCGCGAGCACGTCGAGGCGATGCGCGCGCACGGCCTGCACCTCGAGGGCGCCTCGGGCGACCGCACCGTGAAGGTCAACGCGACGACCGAGGCGAAGGAAGCGGGCCCCTGCGACCTCGTGATCCTCGCGACCAAGGCAATGCACGTCGAGAGCGCCGCTTCTTCAATTAGAAATTCCTCATTGCTCGGTCCGGAGACCCCGGTCCTGTCGATTCAAAACGGCTTGGGAGGCCCGGACACGGCGGGCTCCGTCCTCGGACGCGAGCGCGTCATGGTCGGCGTGGTCGGCGGCTTCGGCGCCTCGATGAAGGCGCCGGGCCACGCGCATCACAACGGCATGGAGCTGGTTCGGCTGGGCGAGTTCGAGGGCCCGGTCACGCCGCGCCTGCAGAAAGTCGCCGAGCTGTGGCAGGGCGCGGGATTCCGCGTCAAGTGCTTCGACGACATCGACCAGCTGGTGTGGGAGAAGCTGATCTGCAACTGCGCCTATTCCGGCCCCTGCGGCATCACCGACCGCACCGTGATCGAAGTGATGGAGGATCCCGACCTCTCGCTCGTCTCGGCGGCGTGCGCGCGCGAAGCCTACGAAGTCGCGATGAAGAAGAAAATCAAGCTGGGCTTCACCGATCCGGTCGCGTACGTGCGCGACTTCGGCTCCAAGATCCCGCACGCCCGTCCTTCGGTGCTGCTCGACCTGATGGCCAAACGCAAATCCGAGATCGGGGTCATCAACGGCGCCATCCCGCGCGTCGGGCGCCAAGTCGGCGTCGCCGCGCCGGTGAACGAAACCGTCACCGCCCTGGTGCGCGAGAAGGAGCGGCGGCTGGGCTGCCGCTAGGCCAGGAACTCGAGCAGCAGCCGGGTCACCTCGTCGGGCCGTTCCTGCTGCACCCAGTGCCCGGCGCCTTCGACAAGGTGGCATCCGCGCATGCGCGCAAGCACGCGCTGCTGCATCCGCTCGAACGTGCCCGGCACCTGGTACACCCCCCAGTCGGCCGCCCCGGCGACGAACATGGAAGGCACCTCGATCGGACGCCCGGAGAATTCGTCCAGATCCTTGTTGCGCCCTTCGGTGCGGCAGCGGTACCACTGCAACCCGCCCTGAAAGCCGGTGCGGCCGTACTCGGCGCCGTAGACCGCGAGCTCGTTCTCCGGCAGCCATGCTGCGGCCGTCGAAGGCATCTCGGGCGCCACCGTCTCGGCCATCGTCTTGTCGAGGTCCATGATGTAGTAATTCGGCATCTTCGCCAGCTCGGGC
>JBAUTD010000052.1:0-4249 GCA_049582045.1 Burkholderiales bacterium | reverse complement strand
TCGATCAGCTCCGCGCCGGCGAGCGCCGCGCTGCGGATGTCGTCGGCCTCGACGCGGCGCTCGAGCTCGTGGCGCCAGGACTCGAAGTGATCGACCCACGCGGTCACCGTGTAGAGGTAGCGCCCGGGCGCGGGCGGCACGAAAGCCGCGCCGTAGCGATCGTTGCCGAGCGGCTTCATCTCGACCTCGCGCCAGTCCTTTTCGTCGGCGGCGCGCCAGCGCAGCTTCGCGCGCAGCACGTCGTGCCCGTCGGTCAGGCAGTGGGCCTCGATTTCGAATCGCTCGCCCGCGACGCGCTTAACGGCGAAGCGCCCGCCGTCGATGCACGGCAGCACGGCGTCGATCACCGCGCGCACGCGGCCGTCTTCGCTCTTGCGCGGGGGCTTGGGCTCAGCCATGGGGCTCGTGCTTGAGAATCACGGTGGAAAGCGGCGGCAGGGTGAGGCTGACCGAGTTCGGGCGGCCGTGCGCGCCCACCGGCGCGGATTCGACGCCGCCGAGGTTGCCCCAGCCGGCGCCGCCGAATTCGGCGGCGTCGCTGTTGACGACCTCGCGCCAGAATCCCGGCAGCGGCACGCCCAGCACGTAGTTAGTGCGCGGCAGCGGGGTAAAGTTGCACGCCACCAGGAGCGGATCGCCCGCGCCGGCCTTCGGCTTGCGCAGAAAGGCGATCACGCTCGATTGCGCATCGGCCGCGTCGATCCACTCGAAGCCTTCCCAGGAGAAATCGACCTGGTACAGCGCGGGCTCCTCGCGGTAGACGCGGTTCAGGTCCTTGACGAAGCGCTGCACCCCGGCGTGCTCGGGGCGCTCGTTGACCCACCATTCGAGCTCGCCGTCGTGGGTCCATTCGCGCCGCTGGCCGAACTCGCCGCCCATGAACAGCATCTTCTTGCCCGGGTGGGCCCACATGTAGCCGTACAAGGCCCTCAGGTTGGCGAACTGCTGCCAGGCGTCGCCCGGCATCTTGCCCACCAGCGAGCCCTTGCCGTGCACCACCTCGTCGTGCGACAGCGGCAGCACGAAATTCTCGTTGAAGGCGTAGATGAGCGAGAAGGTGAGCTTGCCGTGGTGGTACTTGCGGTTGATCGGATCCTCTTTCATGTAGGACAGGTTGTCGTGCATCCAGCCCATGTTCCACTTCATGCCGAAGCCCAGGCCCCCCACGTACACCGGGCGCGACACCATCGGCCAGGCGGTCGACTCCTCGGCGATGGTGACGATGTCCGGGTGCTCGCGGTAGGCGGCCTCGTTCAGCTTGCGCAGGAAATCGATCGCTTCGAGGTTCTCTCTCCCGCCGTAGCGGTTGGGGATCCACTCGCCTTCCTTTCTCGCGTAGTCGAGGTACAGCATTGAGGCCACCGCGTCCACGCGCAGCCCGTCGAGGTGGTACTTGTCGAGCCAGAACATGCCCGAGGACATGAGAAAGCCGCGCACCTCGTTCCTGCCGTAGTTGAAGATGCTCGAGCCCCACTCGGGGTGAAAGCCCTGGCGCGGATCGGCGTGCTCGTACAGGTGGGTGCCGTCGAAGAACGCGAGCCCGTGCGCGTCGGTCGGGAAGTGCGACGGCACCCAGTCGAGGATCACGCCCAGGCCCTGCTGATGCAGGTGATCGACGAAGTACATGAAGTCCTGCGGCGTGCCGTAGCGCGCGGTGGGCGCGAAATAGCCGGTCGTCTGGTAGCCCCAGGAGCCGTAGAACGGATGCTCGGTGATCGGCATCAGCTCGACGTGAGTGAAGCCCATCCAGTTCATGTACTCAGCAAGCGCGTGCGCGAGCTCGCGGTAGGTCAGGAACTCGCCGTCCTTGCGCCGCCACGAGCCGGGATGCAGCTCGTAGATCGCCATCGGTGAATCGAGCCCGTTGCGCGCCGCGCGCGTCTTCATCCACTCGGCGTCGTTCCACTCGTACTCGAGCGTCCAGGCGCGCGAGCCGGTCGCCGGCGGGTGCTCGGAGTAGAAGCCAAACGGGTCGGCCTTGTCGACCACGTGGCCGCCGACCCTGGACCGGATGCGGTACTTGTAGGCCTGGCCGCGCGCGACCCCGGCCACCTTGCCTTCCCAAACGCCCGAGCCGTCGGCACGCGGCGCGAGCGCGTCGGCTCCAGGTTTCCATCCATTCCATTCGCCGATCACCGAGACCGACTCGGCGTTTGGGGCCCACAGCGCGAAATGCGCGCTCTTTCCGTCGGTCGATATATGGCAGCCGAGCTTGTCGTACAGCCGGTCGTGGGTGCCTTCGCGAAATAGGTAAACGTCGTGATCGGTCAACACGGTGCTTCGCTCCGTTGTTCTGGTGGCCGCGTGCCGGGCCGGTTGACCGCCGTGCAGCGCGTACGGGCGCTGCAGGCGTATGGGAGGTGCGCGGCCAACGTACCCGCCACGCGCCGCTCACCGACTAACTTAACATACCGTCCAACGCAGGACAAACCTGCAAAGAATCAGCCAGTTGTATCTTGGCCGCGCAGCAGACGGTAGCGCGCGACCAGCGCCGCGGTCGAGCTGTCGTGCTCGACCGGCGCGGCGTGCGGCGCGAGTTCCGCGGCAATGCGCTGCGCCAGCACCTTGCCCAGCTCGACGCCCCACTGGTCGAACGAGTCGATGTCCCAGATCGCACCCTGGGTGAACACGCTGTGCTCGTAGAGCGCGATCAGCGAGCCCAGCGTGCGCGGCGTGAGCTGCTCGGCGAGCAGCGTGTTGCTTGGCCGGTTGCCCTCGAAATTCCGCTGCGGCTCCTTTGGACCACCTGGCTTCCCGAACGCGAGCGCCTCGGCCTGGGCGAACATGTTCGCCATCAGCAGGTCGTGGTGGCCCCGTAGCGGGTTGAGCGGCCGGCAAAAGCCGATGAAGTCGCACGGGACCAGGCGCGTGCCCTGGTGCAGCATCTGGTAGAACGAGTGCTGGCCGTTGGTGCCGGGCTCGCCCCAGACTACGGGCGAGGTCTGGTAGTCGATGCGCGCCCCGTCCAGGGTCACCTGCTTGCCGTTCGACTCCATCACCAGCTGCTGCAGGTAGGCCGGCAGGCGAGCGAGATACTGCTCGTAGGGCAGCACCGCGGTGCTCTGCGCGCCGAAGAACTCGTTGTACCAGAGCGAGATCAGCCCCATCAGCACCGGCAGGTTCTTCTCCAGCGGCGCGCTGAGGAAGTGCCGGTCGATGGCGTGGAATCCGGCCAGCATGGCGCGGAAGTGCTCCGCCCCGACCGCGACCATGAGCGACAGGCCCACCGCGGAGCAAAGCGAATAACGTCCGCCGACCCAGTCCCAGAAGCCGAACATGTTGGCCGTGTCGATGCCGAACTTCGACACCTCCTCGGCGTTGGTCGAGACCGCGACGAAGTGGCGCCGCACCGCGGCTTCGTCGCGCAGCGCCGCGAGGCTCCAGGCGCGCGCCGTGCGCGCGTTGGTCAGCGTCTCAAGCGTGGTGAAGGTCTTGGAGCAGACGATGAACAGGGTCTCGGCCGGGTCGAGCTCGCGCGTCGCTTCGGCGAAGTCGGTGCCGTCGACGTTGGAGACGAAGCGGAACGTCATCTCGCGCGCGCCATAGTGGCGCAGCGCCTGGCAGGCCATCGCCGGGCCGAGATCGGAGCCGCCGATGCCGATGTTGATCACGTTGCGGATCCGTTTGCCGGTATGGCCGAGCCAGCGCCCATCGCGCACCTCGGCGCTGAAGGCCGCCATGCGCCCGAGCACCGCGTGCACCTCGGGCACCACGTCCTTGCCGTCGAGGTGGATGCGCTCCCGTTCCGGCGCGCGCAGCGCGACGTGCAGCACCGCGCGGTCCTCGGTGCGGTTGATCTTCTCGCCGCGGAACATCGCCTCGATCTGCGCACGCAGGCCGCGTGCTTCGGCCAGCTTGAGCAGCAGGCGCAGCGTCTCGTCGCTTACGCGGTTCTTCGAGTAGTCGAGATAGATCCCGTCGGCCTCGGCAACGAGGCGCTCGCCGCGCGCCGGGTCGTCGGCGAACAGCTTGGCCAGATGCACGTCGCCCATTTCGCGCGCATGCTCGGCGAGCGCCTGCCAGGCCGGATCCTTCCTAAGCGGCGGGTTCATGGTCGTTCTCCTTGCGTGAGGATACCTAGATCGGCCAGCGCGCGGTCCATCAGCGCCTCCCAGCCGCGGTTGGCGGCCGGGCTGGCCGGGCTCGGGTGCGGCACGCTGCCGAAGGTGACGCCGCTACCCGCGAGCGCGGTCGCGGCGCGATCGGCCGCGAAGCGTCCAATTCCGACCACGTGCGCGGGACGCAGTTC
>JBAUTD010000051.1:0-1645 GCA_049582045.1 Burkholderiales bacterium | reverse complement strand
CGCTCACGAGCGCGCTGCTCGGCGCGCTCGGGCTCGCGGTGGCGATCGCGCCCGGCCTGTGGGCCGCCAGGTTCACGCAGGACGCGCAGGTGCTCGCGTCGGCCGCGCTCTACTTTCACTGGGCGGGCCCCTGCTACGGGCTGTTCGGGCTGGGGCTGTGCCTGTATTTCTCGGCGCTCGCCGCCGGCAAGGTCGGCGGCCCGGTGCTCGCCGGCACGCTGAGGCTGGTCGTGATCGCGCTCGGAGGCTGGATGCTCGCCGCCGCGCAGACCCCGCCGTGGACGATCTTCGCGCTGGTCGCGCTCGGGATGGCGGCCTACGGCATCGCGTCGGTCGCCGCGGTGCGCTACACGATTTGGGGGGTCGACCGATGAGCGGAATGCGCGACAACAGACAATCAACCCACACGGAGACTTGAATCATGAGCAAGAACGATCTTGGTGTCGCCCTTGTCACAGGGGCATCTTCAGGCATTGGACGGGCAACGGCCCAGCGGCTCGCGCAGGCAGGTTACCGCGTGTTCGGAACCAGTCGTAAGGCAGCAGCCGAAAGCGCCGACGGTGTCACGATGCTGATCTGCGATGTCATCGACGACGCTTCGGTGCGGAAAATGGTGGCCGAGGTCTTGCAACAGGCCGGGCGCGTCGACGTGCTGGTCAACAACGCCGGAATCGGCCTGCTCGGCGGCGCCGAGGAGTCCTCTGCCGCGCAGGCGCAGGCGCTGTTCGACGTGAACGTCTTCGGCATCACCCGCGTAACGAACGCCGTCTTGCCGACGATGCGGAGCCAGAGGAAGGGCAGGATCATCAATATGAGCTCCATATTGGGTCTGATCCCGTCTCCCTACAATGCGCTGTATTCATCGACCAAGCATGCGGTCGAAGGCTATTCCGAATCGCTCGACCACGAACTGCGCACATTCGGAATCCGGGTCGTGCTGGTCGAGCCGGGACTTACGCGGACCGCGTTCGAGGAAAGCATAACGAGGCCGGATCGGTCGCTTGCCGTCTATGACGCGATGCGCGCCGACATGGAAGCGCTCATGCGCAAAGGGGTGAGTGCGGGCGACGCCCCCGAGGTCGTGGCCGATACGGTATTGAAAGCCGCGACCGACGCAGCGCCCAGGAGGCGTTATACCTCCGGCAAGCTGGCGCGGCAGGTTAGCTACTTGCGGCGGTTTCTCCCCGAATCCGTAGTGGACAAGGCCCTGCGCAAGCACAACAACCTGCCCGTCCGAGAAGTGAGAAGAGTGCTATGAAGATGGAAGGCTCGATCGAGTTCACCGTGACTGAACGGACCAAAGATCGCGTCGTCTCGGAAATGCCGGTTGCCGCAGGAATCAAGAATCCGTTCGGCGTTGTCCATGCGGGCGCCATGCTGTGGCTGGCCGACGTGACCGCGACCGTTCTGGTCATGGGGCCGGAGCAGGCCTCGGAAGGCATGAAGGGATTCCCGCTCGCGATCAGCCTCAATGCCAATTTCCTCGGCAATCAGAAAGAGGGCTCGTTCAAGGCGGTCTCCACTTACGTCAAGCGCGGCCGCACAGTGAGCGTGGTGCGCACGGCCGTCTACGGCGCCGGAGACAGGCTCGTTGCGGACGTCACCACGAGCCACGTGCTCTCGAGCTGAATCCGCCGGCTCATTT
>JBAUTD010000050.1:0-2762 GCA_049582045.1 Burkholderiales bacterium | reverse complement strand
GCTCCCATCGGCGCGCGGCGAAGCAGTCCCTCGGCGGCGCGCAGGATCGCGGCCCGGCGCTGAGACTTGTCCTCCGGCAGGCGGGCACGGCGCAGTACGGAAGCGGAAGGCATCTATTAATGACCGGTAGTCATTTGCGTTCGACTTTAAATGACTGACGGTCATCGGTCAACCGCCCGGCGCGGACCCCCCCCGATTGCCGCGGCATACGCGCCTTGGCACAATGCGCAATGCGCTTTCTGATCGTCGACCAGGCGCGCGAACCCCGCGCGGGGCTCGCCGCTTTGCTGCGGCAGCGCTGGCCGGACGCCGAAATAAACGAATGGGAGCCCGAATCGCAGGGCAGCCCGCGCGAGGCGATCGCGCACGGCGAGTACTCCGCGGTGCTGCTGTCGGCGCGAAGCTGGCGGGACGCGCCCATCGCGATGGTGGCCGAGATCTGCAGGGACCCCAAGTCGCCGCCGCTACTGTTGCTGAGCGATCAGGGAGGCGAGACCCTGGCGGTGAAGGCGATCAAGGCCGGCGCGTGCGACTTCCTGCTGCGCGAGGGCCTGCAGGCGGACCGGCTGGCGCAGGCGTTGGTCGAGGGCATGGGCGAGCGCGACGAGATTAGCCGCGACAGCTCGGGCGGCGCGCGCGAGCGCACCATTACGGTCAAGCTCGCCGCGCTGCGCGACGCGGGCGAGGATCGCAGCCGGCCACCGGTGGTTCCAGGCTACCGCGCGTTGCGGCTAATCGGGGAAGGCGGCTCGTCCCGGGTCTACCTGGCCGAACGCGTTCACGACGGCAAGACGCTGGTGCTGAAGGTGCTGGATCCGAAGCTGCGCGGCGACGCGGTGTTCATGGCGCGGTTCGTCCAGGAATACAAGCTTCTCGCCGGCCTCGACGACGAGCATGTGGCGCGGATCTACGACCAGGGCTTCGCCGGCAGCCACCCTTACATCGCGATGGAATACCTGCCGGGAGGAGATCTCAAGGCGAAGATCATCGAAGGCCTTGCGCCGCGCCAGGCGCTACGCCTGCTGGGACAGATCGCCAAGGCGCTGGATGCGATCCACCGCCACGGAATCGTGCACCGCGATCTCAAGCCGCAGAACATCCTGTTCCGCAGCAACGGCGTCCCGGTGATCGTCGACTTCGGGCTGGCGCGCTCGCTCGCGTCGGACATCACCCTCGCGCGCGACGGCCAGATGATCGCCACTGTGCGCTACCTGAGCCCCGAGCAGTGCCTTGGCCAGCCGGCGGATGCGCGCTCGGACCTCTACAGCCTGGGGGTCATCTTCTACGAGATGCTGACCCGCAGGAAGCTGTACGAAGGCGCGAACGACAGGGAGCTGCTCAGGATGCACGTGAAAGCAAAGCCGCCCAAGCTGGCGCCGCCCCTGACCGGCTACCAGCGCGTGCTGGACCGCCTGCTCGCCAAGGATCCGGCCAAGCGCTACCAGAGCGCGCGCGAACTTTTCGCTAACATAGCGATATGAACCTGAATCCGGGCGAACAGCAGTACCTCGACCTGCTCGCCGAGCTGCTCGAGCGCGGGGCGCGCAAGTCGGACCGCACCGGCACGGGCACGCTGTCGCTGTTCGGCCGCCAGATGCGGTTTGCGCTGGAGCACGGCTTTCCCCTTCTCACCACCAAGAAGCTGCACCTCAAGTCGATCATCTACGAGCTGCTCTGGTTCCTGCGCGGCGACACCAACGTCAGGTGGCTGCAGGAGCGCGGAGTGACGATCTGGGACGAATGGGCCGATGCGACCGGCGAGCTGGGACCGGTGTACGGCTACCAGTGGCGCCACTGGACGGCCCCCGACGGGCGCGAGATCGACCAAATCCGGCAGGTCGTCGAATCGATCCGGCGCAACCCCGACTCGCGCCGCCACATGGTCGTGGCCTGGAACCCGGCGGACGTCGACAGGATGGCCCTGCCGCCGTGCCATGCGTTGTTCCAGTTCTACGTCGCCGAAGGCAGGCTGTCGTGCCAGATGTATCAGAGGAGCGCGGACGTGTTTCTCGGCGTTCCGTTCAACATCGCGTCCTATGCGCTGCTGACGCTGATGATCGCGCAGGTCACCGGACTCATCCCGGGAGAGTTCGTGCTCGCGCTGGGCGACGTCCACCTCTATCAGAATCACGTCGAGCAGGCCCGCGCGCAGCTCGCCCGCGCGCCGAGGCCCTTTCCGCGTATCCGGCTCGCGACGCGGGAGGATCTGTTCGACTTCCGCTACGAGGATTTCGCCCTCGAAGGCTACGATCCGCACCCCGCGATCAAGGCGCCGATCGCGGTCTGACCACTTTCAGGAGGAATCCGAAATGAGCGCACAAACCGCCGCCCAGTGGGTGTTCAACCTGGCGAACGACAAGCAGGGGATCCGGCGCAAGCTTGGCGAGGGAATCAACACGCGCATCTTTCCCGGCGAGCATGTGATGTTGTCGGTGGTCCGCATCGACCCGAACGCAAGCGGCACCGTGCACAGCCACCCCAACGAGCAATGGGGCGTGCTGCTCGAAGGCGAGTGCGTCCGCATCCAGGGCGGCGAGGAGCACCCGATGAAGGCGGGCGACTTCTGGCATACGCCCGGGGGCGTGCCGCACGGCATCCGCACCGGCGCCGCGGGCGCGACGGTGCTCGACATCTTCGCGCCGCCGCGCGACGAGTACCGCAAGGCCGGCGAAGGCTTCGGCACCGGATCCTGATGCGCATTCGTCTCGCGGTGCTCGACGTGGGCGGCACCGTGATACACGATACCGCCGACGTGCCGGCGG
>JBAUTD010000049.1:0-2389 GCA_049582045.1 Burkholderiales bacterium | reverse complement strand
CGCCTGCGCCACGCGGTCGAGGAGCGCTCGCATCTCGACCTCTCGCCGCTCGAGCCGGCGGGCGTGCCGAACGAGGCGCGGCCGCTGGTGGCCGCGGTGAACGATCTGATGCAACGGCTGGACGAGGTGCTCAAGTCGCAGAGCCGCTTCATCGCCGACGCCGCGCACCAGCTGCGCACGCCGGTCGCCGGCCTCAAGGCGCACATCGAGCTCGCCTTGCGCGAGGAGGACCTCGAGCAGATGCGGCGCGCGCTTGCGCACATCTACACCAGCGTCGAGCGTCTCTCGCGCCTGGTGGCGCAGCTGCTGTCGCTCGCGCGCAACGAGCCGAGCGCGGCGCAGAAGGTCGAGCTCGCGCCGCTCGACCTGGCCAAGCTCGCGCTCCAGGCCACCATGGACTGGGTCCCCGAGGCCTACAAGAAGAACATCGACCTCGGCTACGAGGGGCCCGAGACGCCGGTGGCGGTGCGCGGCGACGCCTTCCGCCTGTCCGAGCTGCTCAACAATCTGCTCGACAACGCGATCCGCTACACCCCCGCGGGCGGGCGCGTCACGGTGCGCGTCGCCGACGGCGCGCGCGCGAGCCTCTCGGTAAGCGACGACGGCCCGCACATCCCGGTCGAGGAGCGCGCACGCGTGTTCGAGCGCTTTCACCGGCTGCTCGGCACGCACGCCGACGGCAGCGGGCTGGGTCTGTCGATCGTGCGCGAGATCGTGGCGCTGCACCGCGCCGAGATTTCCCTGGTCGACGACTCCGACGGCGTCGGCAACTCTTTCAGCGTCGCGTTTCCGCCCGTGTAAGGAAACGCCACGCGAGCGTAAGGCTGGCGTAATGTGCGGGAAAGCGGCGCTTAATCGCCGCCGCGCATCCTGAGCATTCCATCGACTGCAACGGAATGCCACAACATGCTGGAGACGCTCAGGGATCCCACGATCTGGGTCGCGCTGTTCCAGATCTCGGTCATCAACGTGCTGCTGAGCGGCGACAACGCGGTGGTCATCGCGCTCGCCTGCCGCTCGCTGCCCGCGCGGCAGCAGAAGCAGGCCTTCATCGTCGGCACCGTCGGCATCGTGGTGCTGATGACCGCGCTCACCGGCGCCGCGGCCTACCTGCTCACCCTGCCCTACCTTGAGCTGGTCGGCTCGGTGCTGCTGGTGTGGATCGGCGCCAAGCTGCTCGCGCCCGAGGACGAGAACGGCGACATCGAGGACAGCGGCAACTTCTGGGCCGCGGTCAAGACCATCATCATCGCCGACATCGTGATGAGCCTGGACAACGTGCTGGGCATGGCCGGGGCCGCGCGCGGCCACATGGGGATGCTGTTCGTCGGGCTGGTGATCACCATTCCGGTGATCCTGTTCGGCAGCGCGATGATCATGAAGCTGATGGAGCGCTTTCCGGTGTTCATCACCTTCGGCGCCGGGCTGCTCGGCTGGGTCGCGGGCGAGATGGCGATCGCGGACCCGAGCGTGAAGAGTTTCGTCACGACCCGCGCCCACTTCCTGGAAATGGCGGCACCGGTGATCGGTGCGCTGTCGGTGATCGCCGCCGGCAAGCTGCTCGCGCATCGGCGCGAGCGCGAGCGGCCCGTCGAGGGCGAGCTCGGGCTGGAGGAGGCAAAATGAAGAACGTCGTGGTGGCGATCCGCGAGGCCGACGACTGCCGGGGCGCGCTTGAGCGCGTGATCGAGCTGGCGCGCAGCGAGCCGGTGCGGGTGCACCTGCTCACCGTGCGCGCGCCGCTGTCGCAGTACGTGACCCGCTTCCTCCCCGCCGAGTCGGTGCATGCGCTGCACGACGAGGAGGGACGCAAGGTGCTCGAGCCCGCCGCGCGCATGCTCGAGCGCGCGGGCATTCCGCACCAGGCGCATGTACGCGTGGGCTACAAGGCCGAGCTGATCGTAAGCTTCGCGCGCGAGTTTCACTGCGACAAGATCATGCTTTGCGAGCGCCCCGAGGGCCTGATCGCGCGCCTGCAGCTGGGCACCATCGCCGGCCAGATCCGCCACCTGCTGCAAGCCGCCCACCCGGGCTGCGAGCTCGTCTAGCCCCGCGCGTTCGCGTCGCGCTACACTTCCGCCTCCCCGAGGCGGAGGTGATCCATGGCTGAAAAGCCCCGTTTGTTCACGCCCATCGCGTTGCGCGGCGTCACGCTCAAGAACCGCATCGTGATCTCACCCATGTGCCAATACTCGGCCGTGGACGGGCACGCCGACGACTGGCATCTGGTGCACCTGGGCCGCTTCGCGCTCGGCGGCGCGGGAATGGTGTTCACCGAGGCGACCGCGGTCGAGGCGCGCGGGCGCATCACGCACGGCGACCTCGGCCTGTGGTCGAACGATCACGTCCCCGGCCTGCGCCGCGTCGCGACGTTCCTGCGCGAGCACGG
>JBAUTD010000048.1:0-11970 GCA_049582045.1 Burkholderiales bacterium | reverse complement strand
GGACGACAAAGTGCATGTGGATGCGCGTGAACACCTTCGGGTCGCTTGCAGCGCGATCGGCGCTTAGCTTGACCTCGCAGCCGGTGACCTGTTGACCGCTCTTGCGCAGGATGAGGACGACGTCGTAGGCGGTACATCCACCGGTTCCCGCCAGCACCAACTCCATCGGGCGCGGCGCCAGGTTTCTGCCGCCGCCTTCCGGCGCGCCGTCCATGACGACAACGTGATTGCTCTCCGTCTCGGCCAGAAAAGTCATGCCTTGCGTCCAGCGCACCGTGCATTCCATGTCATTATCCTCAGGAAATCAGATATTTGTGCGCTGCGGAACAGATAGCCTCAGCGAGCGCATGGTTTAACACCAACCCACGTTCGGTCAGATGCCAAATTAGAATTATTCCTTCTGTACAATCAAAGCGGTATGTGAAAACGGTCACGCATTTAAGGAACTAATTCTCACATCATATTTTTAATTTTGCAACGCAGCATTATGCTCGTTAAGATTTCAACCGTCGCGAGGTTCCACCCTCCTCCGGAGCCTCGCGAGTTGTCTCCTCCACCCTCCTCCTTTGGTGGATTGAACGCGACTCGCAAGAGTCGCGTTTTTTTTTGTGCGTTCGGCGCGAAGCTTTGACGGCGACAAGCTATTCCCAGTAAAATCACGCCCTTTTCATCATCTGCGGCACCATGAAAACCTATTCGGCAAAGCCGGGCGCAGTCAATAACGACTGGTATGTGGTAGATGCCCAGGGCAAGGTGCTCGGCCGTCTCGCGGCTCGTATTGCCGCGCGGCTGCGCGGCAAGCACAAGCCCGAGTACACGCCGCACGTCGACATCGGCGACTACATCGTCGTTGTCAACGCCGCGAAGATCCGCGTCACCGGCAATAAGGCCGAGGACAAGAAATACTACCGGCATACGGGTTTCCCCGGCGGCATCCGGGAGACGAACTTCGCGAAGTTGCACGCCAAATATCCTACGCGCGTACTGCAGAAGGCGGTCAAAGGCATGCTGCCGAAGGGCCCTCTCGGGAACGCAATGTTCAAGAAGTTGAAGGTATACGCCGAGGGCGCACACCCTCATTCCGCGCAGCAGCCAAAAGCTCTGGAAATCTGAGGTCGAAATTATGGTTGGTGACTACTACTACGGCACCGGGCGGCGCAAGAGTGCAGTCGCGCGTGTGTTCATCAAGCCCGGCAAGGGCGGCTTTGTCGTGAACGATAAGCCGGTGGACGAGTTCTTTGCGCGCGAGACCGGTCGCATGATCGTCCGCCAGCCGCTCGAGCTGACGAAGAACCTCACCAGCTTCGACATCAAGGTTAATGTCTACGGTGGTGGGGAAAATGGCCAGGCGGGCGCGGTGCGCCATGGCATTGCCCGCGCTTTGATCGAGTATGATGCGGCGCTCAAACCCGTGCTGAGCGCGTCGGGTCTGGTCACGCGGGATGCGCGCGAAGTGGAACGAAAAAAGGTTGGCTTGCATAAGGCGCGGCGGCGCAAGCAGTTCTCGAAGCGCTGAGCGAAGGGGCCATCGGTCCCGGAGCCAACGAAAAGCCGCCCACGGGCGGCTTTTTCGTTTGAGGTTGGTTCTTGTGCGGGGAGACGAATGATCAGGGCAGGCATCGTCGGCGGTACCGGATATACGGGTGTGGAGTTGATGCGCTTGCTCGCGCAGCACTCTGGCGTCGAGCTCGTCACAGTCACTTCGCGCAAAGACGCGGGTACGCCGGTGGCGAAGATGTTCCCGAGCCTGCGCGGACATGTGCCGCTCGATTTCACCGAGCCCGAACACGCTGCGCTTGGAAAGTGCGATGTGGTGTTCTTCGCGACTCCCAACGGGGTGGCTATGACCGAGGCTCGCGCGCTGCTCGACTCGGGTGCGCGCATCATCGACCTGTCGGCCGATTTTCGTATCCGTGACATCGCTGAATGGGAGCGTTGGTACGGGATGAAACACGCATGTCCCGAGTTGGTCGACCGGGCGGTGTACGGCCTGTGCGAGGTCAATCGTGCGCGCATCCGCGAGGCTCGCCTGGTTGCCAACCCGGGCTGTTATCCGACCGCCGTCCAACTCGGCTTCCTGCCGCTGGTCGAGGCCGGGGTCGTCGACCTCGATCACCTGATTGCCGACGCGAAATCCGGCGTCAGCGGCGCAGGACGCAAGGCAGAGCTTCATCTGGGGTTCTCCGAAGCGTCCGACAATTTCATGGCCTACGGTGTGCCTGGACACCGCCACTGGCCTGAAATCCGCCAGGGCCTCGGACAGGCAGCCGGATGCGAGGTGGGGCTCGTTTTCACCGCCCATCTGACCCCGATGATCCGCGGCATACACGCTACGCTCTATGCGCGGGTCACGCACGACGTGGATTTCCAGTCCCTGTATCGGCAGCGCTATGCCGGCGAGCCGTTCGTCGATGTCATGCCGGCCGGCAGCCATCCGGACACGCGTTCGGTGCGCGCGGCGAATCTGTGTCGGATCGCGGTGCACCGGCCGCGCGAAACGGCGACCAGATCGGATACCCTCGTGGTGCTGTCGGTGATCGACAACCTCGTGAAGGGCGCGTCGGGGCAGGCCGTGCAAAACATGAACATCATGTTCGGACAGCCCGAGTCCGCGGGGCTCGGGCAGGTGCCGGTCGTCCCGTAGCACGTCCGCGATCATGCTCAGATTGCGCAGGCTACGTAAACGCTTCGGCATCACGGCCCCACGGGTCGCGGTAAGAACCGAAGTGCCCTGGTACCTGCGTTGGCTCGCGGTCGCCGTCATGCTTGCGTTTGCCGCAGCGTTGGCCTTTTGGATGTATGACGCCGGCAGGCGATTCGCGGGCTTCGACCGCGACCAAGTGGAACAACAGCTCACTGAGACGAAGGCCGAACTGGAAACTGCCCGCAGCGAACTGAAACGGTTGCGCGCCATCGCCAACGCGGCAGGCAGCCAACTTGAGATCGAACGGACCGCGCAAGAGCGACTGGCGCAGCAGATCCGCACGCTGGAACAGCAGGACGGGAAGCTGCGCGAGGATCTGGCCATCTTCGAGCGCATGCTCACCTCGGATCCGCGCAGTGTGCCGGCGCTCGCCATCTACCGCTTCGAAGTCACCCCCGACGTGCTGCCAGGCGAGTTCCGCTATCGCATGCTGCTGCTGACTTCCGGCCTGCGCCGCGACCGCGAGTTTGACGGACGACTCGAGCTGGTAGTGAGCATGACTGAGGATGGCAAGAGTGCTATCATGAAATTTCCCGAGCGGACCGATGCCAGCGCGTCGGCTTTCCGTTTGACATTCAAGTACTTCCGGCGTGTGGAAGGTACGTTTCGGGTGGGGCCGAAGGCCAAGGTCGAAAGCGTGCAAGTCCGGGTCTACGAAGGCAACTCCGACCAGGCGCGGGCGACCCAGACGGTGAATTTGGGCTGATGGAGGATCGCGAATATGTTTCGCAAAGCAAGCAAGCCGCAGAACCGGATCGACAGCCTGATCGGCGCGACCACACGGATCGAAGGCAACGTCTTCTTCAGCGGCGGTCTGAGGGTTGATGGCACGGTGCGCGGAAACGTCGCGGCGCTGCCTGACCAACCGGGCACGCTGGTGGTGTCAGAGCAGGCACGCATCGAAGGTGAGGTGCAGGCAGCGCACGTTGTCGTGAACGGGACCATCAATGGACCAGTTAACGCGACGGAGTCCCTCGAACTTCAGACAGGTTCCCACGTCAAAGGGGACGTGCATTACAAGAGCGTCGAAATGCACCAGGGGGCGGTTGTCGAGGGTCGGCTGGTCCACCACGGCGCCGAATCAAAGGCGATCGAGCTCAAGCTCGCCTCCGGGAACTAGTCGGGCGGTGAAGGGCCGCTGCGAATAGCCGTGTTGACCCCAGGGGATTCAGAGCGGGATAATGATTCAATGGATTTTTAGGAGCATGGAATGAACGCTGTTACCGAAATGCCGGCGCCGTTGATCTTTACCGATAACGCCGCCAACAAGGTTCGTGAGCTTATCGACGAAGAGGGCAACACCGAGCTCAAACTGCGCGTGTTCGTCAGCGGCGGGGGTTGCTCCGGATTCCAGTACGGTTTCACGTTCGATGAGGTCCAGAACGAGGACGACACCGCGATGCAGAAGAATGGCGTCACGCTTCTGATCGATCCGATGAGCTATCAGTATCTGGTCGGGGCCGAAATCGACTACCAGGAAGGCCTCGAAGGGGCGCAGTTCGTGATCAAGAATCCGAATGCGACCACGACCTGCGGCTGCGGGTCTTCGTTCTCGGCCTGAGCGTAGCCGACAAGGCGAATGAGGAGGGGGGCTTCGGCCCCCTTTCTTTTTGTGTTGGCCCGGCCCTATCTCGGATAGATTGCGCCGAGCACGCGGGAGCCCTTGGCACCTGTTACCGCCGGCACGCTTGCCGGGAGCCCTTCCAGCGCCATCTTGGCAAGCCAGGCAAACGCGACAGCCTCCACGAGCTCCGGCGCTGCTCCGAGGGTCTCGCTTGAAACAACGGGCACCGGGCTGCAAAGCTGCGCAAGGCGTTGCATCAGCGCGGCGTTGCGCAAGCCTCCGCCACACACGATCAGTCGTTGCACGCCTGGGTAGTGGCGCCGGCAGGCATCCGACACGCACTGCGCGGTGAATTCGAGCAGCGTCGCCTGGGCCGCGCGCGCGTCTATCTCGTCGGCACCATGTGCCGATAGCCAATCAGCATTGAATAGATCGCGCCCGGTACTCTTCGGCGGGGAAGCCGAGAGGTAGGGTTCGGCGAGGAAGCGCTCGAGGAGACCTTGGTCTACCGTTCCTCCGGCGGCCCAGTCTCCATTGGCGTCCATCGGCATGCCAAGGTGCCTCGCGGCCCACAAGTCGAGCAGGCAGTTCCCGGGGCCGCAGTCGAAGCCGGTGACAGCCCCGGATCTGGGCAACCAGGTGAGGTTCGCGATGCCGCCAAGATTGATCACGACCCGGTCCTCGTCGGGACTGGCGAATGCAAAGGCGTGAAACGCCGGCACCAGCGGCGCGCCCTGGCCCCCCGCCGCTACGTCGCGATGCCGGAAATCAGCCACCACGCAAATGCCGGACAGTTCGGCCAGAAGCGCGGGGTTGCCGATCTGCACTGTATAGCCGAGCGCCGGACGGTGGCGTACGGTTTGGCCGTGGCAACCGATCGCAATCACTTCGCGCGCGGAGACGGCGGCGCGGACAAGGGCCGCATCGACCGCCGCCGCATAGCAGCGCGCCAGCTCGTTGCCGAGCAAGGCGGCGCGGTGGATTTCATCTTGTCCGGGCGTGTTCAGAGCGAGCAGTTCGGCACGCAGCCTTGGCTCGAAGGGAACATGGACGCCGGCCAGGACTTGCACGCTTTTCGAGGACAGATCAGCCAGTGCCGCGTCGACCCCATCGAGGCTGGTGCCCGACATGAGCCCTATATAGTATCGGCGGCTGGGCACGCTGTTCCCGGGCCCCGGCGGCGGCGCTACTCGAGCAACGCGACGGTGGTGGCGGAGAGCAGATCGAGTTGCGCGACGAGCGGCTGAGCGTAGCGCCGGAACGCGGGAAGGTCCTGCGCGGGAACCGGGACTGCCGCCGGCAATGCCACCGCGAGCGGATTGCGCGCGACTCCCGCGATGCGGAACTCATAGTGCAGGTGCGGCCCCGTGGCCCAGCCGGTCTGGCCGACGAATCCGATGATCTCTCCCTGTTCGACCCGCACGCCACGGTGAATGCCGTGCGCGAAGGCCCTCAGGTGGCCGTATAACGTGCTGTAGCGGCCGCTATTGCGCAGGATGATGGCGTTACCGTAGCCGCCCTTGCGTCCCGCGAATTCGACCACACCGTCTGCCGTCGCGCGCACCCGCGTGCCCAGCGGGGCGGCATAGTCGACGCCCGTGTGCTTACGCCACGAGTGCAGATATGGGTCCTTGCGCATGCCAAAGCGCGAGCTGATGCGCGAGAACTCAAGCGGTGCGCGAAGGAAGGCCTTGCGCAGGCTCTGGCCGTCGGGCTCGTAGTAACCACCCCGGCCTTTTGAGTCGACGTAGTAAAGGGCACGAAATGTCTTGCCCTTGTTGACGAACTCGGCGGCAACGACGCGCCCCGAGCGCGCCGGCCGTCCACCGAGGTATTGCATTTCGTACACCACCGAAAACCGGTCGCCTTTACGCAGGTCGCGGTAGAAGTCGATTTCGCCGCCGAATACGTCGGCCAGCTGAATCGCGATATTGTCCGGGATGCCGGCGGAGTCCGCGGCGCCGAACAGCGATGACTGTATTTCGGCGGACTTGACGAGCGTGCTGGTCTCAAACTGCGCGGGCTCGTCGCCGATCCGAAATCCCTCTTCATCGGGGACGACGCTCCGGATGGTGTCCCGCCCGTTCAGGTAGCTCAGGCGAACCAGCTCGCCCGCGGCGGCGACCTTGGCGGTGACGACCGTGCCCGGACGGAGGAGGCGAAGCGTGCCGAGTTTCGCCAGACGACTCGCTTGCGAATCCTCGACGCCGAGCTTGTCGAGCAGATCCCCCAGGGTTTCGCCGCGCTCGAAGCGCGCTTCGTGCACGTACGCCGGTGGGGGGGCAACCAAGGCCTCGTGCGGGATAGCGATCGATTCGAGAGTCGACTTTCCGGGCGGCGGCGCCGGCTCGGTGGCAGGCGCTATCGTGGCAAAGGCGGCCACCATGCCGGACAGGGCGAGCGCAAGCAGCACGACGACGCGCGCGCTGCCTGTCCGAGGGAACCATGGTGCGGTATTCACGATCGCGATCCGACTCCGCTTTTCCGGCTAAAATCCGTGTTCTTTCAGGTGCCTGCCGTCGTTATTTCGAGGCTGGCGCAGTGTAACAAACTTTGCCAGGCAGGCAAACCAACAAAGTCTCACCCGGCGCGCACATGACCCAAATTGCCCAGGCACTAGAGTTGATCAAGCGCGGCTGTGACGAATTGCTCGTCGAGGACGAGCTCGCCAAGAAGCTCGCGTCGGGGCGCAGGCTACGGGTCAAGCTCGGACTCGATCCGACGGCTCCCGACCTGCACCTGGGGCACACCGTGGTGATCAACAAGCTGCGTCACTTTCAACAGCTCGGCCACCAGGTGCAGTTCCTGATCGGTGACTTCACCGGAATGATCGGCGACCCGACGGGAAAGAACCAGACGCGTCCGCCGCTCACGCGCGAGGAGATCCTGCGGAACGCGACGACCTATCGCGACCAGGTATTCAAGATTCTCGACCCCGACAAGACCGAGATCCTGTTCAACTCCGCCTGGTCCGACAAGCTCGGCGCCGAGGGCATGATCCGCCTGGCGGCGCGCTACACGGTCGCTCGCATGCTCGAGCGCGACGATTTCGGCAAGCGCTTCCGCGGCAATCAGCCGATCGCGATCCATGAATTTCTCTACCCGCTGATGCAGGGCTACGACTCGGTGGCGATGAAATCGGACGTCGAGCTCGGCGGCACCGATCAGAAATTCAACCTTCTGGTTGGGCGCGAGCTGCAGAAGGACTTCGGCCAGGAGCCGCAGTGCATCCTGACCATGCCTCTGCTGGAAGGGCTGGACGGGGTCAACAAGATGTCGAAGTCGCTGGGGAACTACGTTGGCATCGCGGAACCGGCGGGAGAGATCTTCGGCAAGCTGATGTCGATCTCGGATCAGCTCATGTGGCGCTATATCGAGCTCCTGTCGTTCGAGTCGATGCAGACCGTACGCAAGTGGCGCGAAGATGTCACGGGCGGGCGCAACCCGCGCGACATCAAGGTGCTTCTTGCGCGGGAGATCGTGACGCGTTTCCACGACGGCCGGGCAGCGGACGAGGCGCACGCGGAGTTCGAGCAGCGCTTTCGACACGGCGTTCTCCCGCAGGACATGCCGCAGGTGACGCTGAAGGTTGGCGACGACGGCCTGGCCGCGCCGCAACTGCTGAAGCAGGCCGGGCTCGTACCGAGCGTTTCCGAGGCGTTGCGCATGATCGAGCAGGGCGGGGTCAGGCTCGACGGCGAGCGACTGGCAGACAAGGGGCTGCGAATCGCGCGCGGGGAAACCGTCGTGGCGCAGGTCGGCAAGCGCAAGTTCGCGCGCATCACGCTCGCTTGAGGCAAGCCATGCCGGAAAACCACGCATACGAGGTCTACGCGATCAAGTACGCGCATCACGAGCGCAATGCCAGCGAGAACTTCATCGGCGGCGATCCGCACGACGGACCCATGCCGCTCGATTATTACGTCTGGCTGGTGCGCGGCGGTGGTCGAGAGCTGGTGGTCGACACCGGGTTCTCCGCCGCGACCGCCGCGCGTCGAGGGCGCCAGCACCTGCGCTGCCCGACCGAGGGCCTGCGCATGCTCGGCGTGGAGGCGGGCACGGTAAGCGACGTCGTGATCACGCACCTGCACTACGATCACGTCGGCAATTTCGATCTTTTCCCCTCCGCGACGTTTCACCTGCAGGACCACGAGCTGAGCTACGCCACCGGCCGTCACATGTGCCACCCGGTGTTCAGCGGCGCGTTCGACGTCGAGGACGTGGTCGGAATGGTGCGCAATGTCTACCGTGGCCGAGTGCAGTTCCACGACGGCGAAGCGCAGCTTTACCCCGGCGTGTCGGTACATCTTATCGGCGGCCACACCAAGGGCCTTCAAGTGGTGCGCGTGGCGACGCGCCGTGGCTGGCTGGTGCTCGCGTCGGACGCGAGCCATTTCTACGCCAACATGGAGCAGGAGCGCCCGTTCCCCATCGTGTACTCGGTGGCCGACATGGTGCAGGGCTACCGCCGCTTGCGGGAACTCGCCGAATCCGCGGCGCACGTCATTCCGGGCCACGACCCGCTGGTGTTGCGGCGCTACCCGGCGCCGAGCAAGGATCTCGAAGGCATCGTCGCGCGGCTTGACTGACCCGCAATGTTTTGCCATCGTGCGGGCGGCTCCTGTTCCGAACATGACTACCGACTTGCTGAACGAACGGCAGCGGGAGGTGGGCGGAGGAGAACTCGATCAGTGGGGAGGAGTGGGAGGAAGCGACCTCGAAAAGGGCGACATGAAACCTGGTGACGATGAGAAGTCACGATAGGCAACAATAAGACTCAGCGCCGGGCGGAAAGCCCGGCGTTCTTATTTCAAGGTGCCGGGTTTGTGCTAAAAGCGCGACATGAGCTACGACTTCGACGAGCAAATTGACCGCTCCGGCACCTGGAGCGCGCGCTGGGAGCGCTACGCGGCTCGAGACGTGATTCCGCTGTGGGTGGCCGACACCGACTTTCGGGCCCCGCCCGCGATCCTCGCGGCCTTCTCCGAGCGAGTCGCGCACGGCGTGTTCGGCTACACCGAGGTGCCGCAAGCGCTGCGCTCGGCCATCGTCGAGCGAATGCGCGATCTTTACCGCTGGCACATCGAGCCCGGCTGGATCGTGTTCCTGCCCGGGGTGGTTCCGGGCCTGCACCTCGCTGCGCGCCATCTGGTACCGACCGACGGCCACGTGCTGGTGCCCACGCCGATCTACCACCATTTCAAGCGCGCGGTGCAGCTGGCGCCCCGAGCGTTCAGCGACGTTCCTCTCGTGCTGTCCTCGGGGCGCTGGGTGTTCGACGAGGGCCGTCTTGCGCAGGCCGTGCGGCGGGACACTAAGCTGCTCTTCCTGTGCAACCCGCAGAATCCCGGCGGGACGATCTTCACCCGCGCCGAGCTCGCGCGCCTCGCGTCGCTCGCCGAGCGCCACGATCTGCGGATCTGTTCCGACGAAATCCACGCCGACATCCTGCTCGAACCGGGGAGAGCGCACGTGCCGATCGCGAGTCTGTCGCCCGAGGTCTCGCGCCGTACCGTGACGCTGATGTCGCCGAACAAGTCGTTCAATTTTCCCGGGGCCGGATGCGCGTTCGCGATCATCGAGGATCCCGCCATGCGGAGGGAGTTTTCTTCGGACCTGCATGCGACGGTGCATGACGCATCGGTGTTCGGTTACCTCGGCGCGCTTGCCGCCTACCGCGATGGCGCCATATGGCTGGACGCGCAGCTGGAGTACCTGCGCGCGAACCGCGACACGGTCGAGAAAGCCGTGGCGAGCATGCCAGGGCTGGCGATGGCGCACGTGGAGGCAACCTACCTCGCCTGGATCGACGCCGGCGAACTCGGTCTGCAGGACCCTCATGCGCTATTTCTCGAGCACGGCGTCGCCATGTCGCCGGGAGCGCA
Organism: Burkholderiales bacterium; assembly: GCA_049582045.1. GTDB lineage: Bacteria > Pseudomonadota > Gammaproteobacteria > Burkholderiales > SG8-39 > DAHVFK01. The sequence continues at coordinate 1,817 of JBAUTD010000048.1, read as the reverse complement.
ATTCGGTGCGGGGCAGTTCGTGCGGCTGAACTTCGGCACTCAGAGCGCGCGCTTGGGTGAGGCCTTGCGCCGCATGGCGCACGCGGTCGCCAGCACTCGCTCCAGATGAGGATCTCGCACCCCAATGGCGTGCATATGGGCGATGGTGCGGTGCAGGTATTCGAGATTGTGCCCTCGCTGGCCGGATCCCTGCGCGACCAGGCGTGCGGTCTGCGCAAGGTTCAGATCGCTGGCGTACTGCCGGTGGCGCGAATCGGCGACGAACGCCACCGCACGCACTGCGCGCCGAGCGCCGAGGCGTACCCGTAGCAGCTTCGGCTGATAGACGCGGTTTCGCATTTCGCGCTGCCAGAGCTTGGCCAGCACCGCCGGCGCGCTCGCAGCCGCTATGCGGAACGCCATTCCCCAGCACGAGCCCCCGCGTCGGAGCCCCATCACCAGCCCGGGCCGCTCGGGCGTGCCGCGGTGCCGGTGCGAGTAGATGCAAAGCGAGCGGTGGTAACCGAACACGAAGCCGGGCGCCATGGCCCGATATCGAAAGCCCGGAGACCACATCAGCGAGCCGTAGCCGAAGACCCACAAGTCTCCCGGCGGAAGCAGCGGCAGCAGTTGCGCAACGGTCATTTCTGCCCGATGTCGTCTATCAGTTTGTTATCGTAGCCGACATGGCGTTGCCGCCCCGAAGCTGAACGATGCGAAAGACATGCCTGACGGCTCTGCTCCTTTTCTGGGCGCTCGGCGCCTGGGCGCAGCAATTGCGGCCTGCGCCTGGCGTCGCGGCGCCGGCACTCGAGCTGCCCGGCATGGATGGCCGGATCCATCGGATTGCGGCCTACCGGGGCAAGGTTGTGCTCGTCAACTTCTGGGCCAGCTGGTGCGAGCCATGCCGCGAGGAGATGCCCTCGATCGAGACACTGCGCCGCTCGCTGAGCGGGGAGCCATTCGTGGTGCTGGCGGTCAACGTCGGCGAGGGCGCACAGGCTGCGCGCCGTTTCGCCGACGCCGTACAACTGGGCGCGGCGCTGCTCCTGGATCGGGACGGGGCAACAGCCCGCGCCTGGGGGGCGCGCGCACTCCCGAGCACTTTCATCGTCGGGCCGGACGGAACGATCCGCTACCGCTACGTCGGAGCCCTCGATTGGTCGTCGCCGGCCGTGCGCGAGGCGATCACGGGATTGATGCCCAGAGTGCCGTCCCTGCGGTCCGCGTCTTTCCTGCAGTAGCAGAGTTTGACCCGGATCAAGGCGCCCGCCCGGGTCCCCCGGACACTTGGGAGCATGAGCGCTGAATCTGTTCCGGACGAATCCGCGGTATGGGAGGCCCTGCGCACGGTGAGCGACCCCGAGGTCGGGGAGAACGTGGTCGATCTCGGCCTCATCTACCGCGTGGAGTGCGGACCGGGGCGGGTCTGCGTCGACATGACGATGACTTCGCCTGCGTGCCCGATGAGCGGCTCGATTGCGGCGGAGGCCGAAGACGCAATCCGCAACGCGTGCGCCGGAGTCGGGGAGGTGAGCGTCGATATCGTGTTCGATCCGCCCTGGACCCCTGAGCGGATGAGCGAGCAGGTCAGGCAGCGCTTCGGCTGGTAGCGCCGCGATGAGCGACCTGGCACCGGCTGCGCGCGCTCCCTTGCTGGTGCTGGGATTCGTCGCCCTGCTGCTGGGCGTTGCCGGCGGACTGGTACGCCTCGGACTGCCGGTGCCTGCCGCCGCTGCCGGGATTGCGTGGCACGGCGCGCTCATGGCGAGCGCCTTTTTCGGTACCTTGATCGCGCTCGAGCGGGCGGTCGCCATCGGGCGCCGCTGGGCTTACCT
>JBAUTD010000047.1:0-2375 GCA_049582045.1 Burkholderiales bacterium | reverse complement strand
TGCCTCGCGAGCGGGTGCGCACGCTGCTCGACCCGGGCTCGCCCTTCCTCGAGGTCGGGCAGCTCGCCGCGCACGGCATGTACGGCGACGAGGCGCCGAGCGCGGGCATCATCGCCGGCATCGGCCGCGTCTCGGGGCGCGAGTGCGTGATCGTCGCCAACGACGCGACGGTCAAGGGCGGCACCTATTTCCCGCTCACTGTGAAAAAACACCTGCGCGCGCAGGAAATCGCGGCGCAGAACCGCCTGCCGTGCATCTACCTGGTCGACTCGGGCGGCGCGAACCTGCCCAACCAGGACGACGTCTTCCCCGACCGCGAGCACTTCGGGCGCATCTTCTTCAATATCGCCAACATGTCGGCGGCCGGGATCGCGCAGATCGCGGTGGTGATGGGCTCGTGCACCGCCGGCGGCGCCTACGTGCCGGCGATGTCGGACGAGTCGATCATCGTCAAGGGCCAGGGCACGATCTTCCTCGGCGGTCCTCCGCTGGTCAAAGCCGCGATCGGGGAGATCGTGACGCCCGAGGAGCTCGGCGGCGCCGACGTGCACACCCGCGTCTCGGGCGTGGCCGACCACTACGCGCTGAACGACGCGCACGCGCTGGCGATCGCGCGCCGCATCGTATCGAACCTGAACGGCGCCAAGAGCGTGACGCTGCAGCTGCGCGAGCCGCGCGAGCCGCTCTACCCCGCAGAAGAGCTCTACGGCGTGATTCCGTCCGACGCGCGCAAGCCCTACGACGTGCGCGAGGTGATCGCGCGCATGGTCGACGGCTCGGAGCTGGACGAGTTCAAGGCCAACTACGGCACCACGCTGGTGACCGGGTTCGCGCACGTGCACGGCTACCCGATCGCGATCCTGGCCAACAACGGCATCCTGTTCTCCGAATCCTCGCTCAAGGCGGCGCACTTCATCGAGCTCGCCTGCCAGCGGGGCATTCCGCTGCTTTTCCTGCAGAACATCACCGGCTACATGGTCGGCAAGAAATACGAGGCCGCAGGGATCGCCAAGGACGGCGCCAAGATGGTCACCGCGGTCGCCACCGCCAAGGTGCCCAAGTTCACCATGATCATCGGCGGCTCGTTCGGCGCCGGCAACTACGGCATGTGCGGCCGCGCCTATTCGCCGCGCTTCCTGTGGATGTGGCCCAACGCGCGCATCTCGGTGATGGGCGGCGAGCAGGCCGCGAGCGTTCTTTCGGTGGTGCGCGGCAAGTTCAAGTCCCAGATCGACGAGCAGGCCTTCAAGGCGCCGATCCTCGAGCAGTACGAGCGCCAGGGCCACCCCTACTACGCCAGCGCGCGCCTGTGGGACGACGGCGTGCTCGACCCCGCCGACGCGCGCCGCCTGCTGGGGCTGGCGCTCTCGGCCTCGCTCAATGCGCCGATCGAGCAGACCAGGTTCGGCATCTTCAGGATGTAGCCATGTCGCAAGCCCTGCTGGTCAATGTCCGCGCCGGCGTCGCCACCGTGACGCTGAACCGCCCCGAGGTCCGCAACGCGTTCGACGACGCGCTGATCGGCGAGCTGGCGGCGACTTTCAAGGCGCTGGACGACGACGACGCGGTGCGCGCGGTGGTGCTGGCGGGCAACGGCCCCGCGTTCTGCGCCGGCGCGGACCTCAACTGGATGAAGCGCATGGCGAGCTACGGCTACGAGCAGAACCTGCGCGACGCGATGGGGCTGGCGGTGATGCTGCAGACCATCGACCGGATGCGAAAGCCGACCATCGCGCGCGTGCACGGACCGGCCTTCGCCGGAGGCACCGGCCTGGTGGCGGCATGCGACATCGCGCTCGGCGCGCCGGAGGCGAAGTTCTGCCTCTCGGAGGCCAAGCTCGGCCTGTCGCCCGCCACGATCAGCCCTTACGTGGTGCGCGCGATGGGCGAGCGTGCCGCGCGGCGCTACTTCCTCACCGCGGAGGTGTTCGACGCCGACGAGGCGCTGCGCATCGGCCTGCTGACCGCACTCGTTCCCGCGCCGCAGCTCGACGCGGCGCTCGAATCGCTGGTGAGGCACCTGCTGGCCGGAGGACGCGAGGCGCTGGCGAAGATCAAGGACCTGATCCGCACGGTAGCGTCGGGGCCGATCGACGATGCCATGGTCGCCGACACCGCGAAGCGCATCGCCGAAATCCGGGTCTCGCCCGAAGGCCGGGAAGGCATCGCCTCGTTCCTGGAAAAGCGCAAGCCCTCCTGGGCCCCCGGAGGAAAGTAGCGTGTTCCGCAAGATCCTGGTCGCCAACCGCGGCGAGATCGCCTGCCGCGTGATGCGCAGCGCCGAGCGGCTGGGGATCCGCACCGTGGCGGTGTATTCGGACGCCGATCGCGACGCGCTGCACGTCAAGCTCGCGCACGAGGCGCGCCGCATCGGC
>JBAUTD010000046.1:0-2606 GCA_049582045.1 Burkholderiales bacterium | reverse complement strand
GCGCGCAGGCGGCCGCCACCGCGGCGCTCGCGCTGGCCGCGGTGACCTACGTCGCGAACATCGGCGGCAGCATCCTCGGCGGCACCATGGCGGACCGCTGGGGCCGCACCGAGACGATCCTGCTGTGGTCGTGCGTGAGCCTGGTGCTTTCGTTCTCGATCGGCTGGCTGGTCAACGCGCCAGCGGCGCTGCTCGTGCTGCTTGCCTGCGTCTACAACTTCTCGGCCATCGCCGATTCGTCCACCCACTCGACGCTGCTGGCCGAGAGCGTTCCGCCGCACCAGGTCGGCGTCGCGTTTTCCGTGCGCTCGGCGATCGGTTTCGGCGCCGGCGTGCTGAGCCCGGTAGTGTTCGGCTGGGCGCTCGACCTCTCGGGCGGGGCCAAGGAGGTCGCCGACCCGCACGCCTGGGGCATCGCCTGGGCGACGCTCGGAATCGGCGCCGCCCTCGGGCCGCTCGCGACCTGGCGGCTGCGGCGCGAGAAAGTGGGCTAGTCCTTCGCCAGCAGATGCATCAGCGCGCAGGTGTCCCAGCGCTTGCCGCCGCGCGCCTGGACCTGGGCGTAGAACTGGTCGATCAGCGCGGTCGCCGGCAGCCGCGCGCCGTTCTTGCCCGCCTCTTCGAGGCAGATGCCGAGGTCTTTCCTCATCCAGTCGACGGCGAAGCCGAAGCCGTCGAACTTGACCTCGTTCATCGCTTTCCAGCGGTTCTCCATCTGCCAGGACTGCGCTGCGCCCTTGGAGATCACGCCGATCACCTTCTCGATGTCGAGCCCTGCGCGCTTGCCGAAATTGAGCGCTTCCGACAGGCCCTGAAGCAGGCCGGCGATGGCGATCTGGTTGACCATTTTGGTGAGCTGCCCGCTTCCCGCGGGGCCGATCAGCGCGCACATCTTGGCGTAAAGGTCGAGCACCGGCTTCGCCTTGGCGAAGGTCGCCTCGTCGCCGCCGCACATGATGCCCAGTTGCCCATTGATTGCGCCGGCCTGTCCGCCTGAGACCGGCGCGTCGACGAAGCCGATACCCTTTTCCTTGCACTTGGCGTCAAGCTCGCGCGCGATGATCGCCGAGGCCGTGGTGTGATCGACCAGGATCGCGCCCTTCTTCATGCCCGCCAGGGCGCCATCGTTGCCGAACACCACCGAGCGGATGTCGTCGTCGTTGCCGACGCACATCAGCACCAGGTCGCAGTCCTTGGCCGCTTCGCGCGGGGTGGGGGCGCTCTTGCCGCCGTATTCCTTCGCCCACTGCGCGGACTTGGCGGCGGTGCGGTTGTAGACGGTCACGTCATGGCCGCCCTTTTTCAGCAGGTGGCCCGCCATCGGGTAGCCCATCACGCCCAGTCCGAGAAATGCGAGTTTCGCCATCGTCCGTCTCCCAACTAATTGTGCCGATTGAGGAATGCGCAATGTTACACCGGCGCCGTTGACACGCCGCCGTCAACCGTTACAATGCATGGACGTTTATACAGTACTCGGTGCCGGCCCGGGGATCGCCCGCCGTAGATGCCGGCGCACACAAGAAGAGGTACACGATGGACGAGAACAAATCCAAGGCGCTGGCCGCCGCCCTGTCGCAAATCGAGAAGCAGTTCGGCAAGGGTTCCGTGATGCGCATGGACTCCGAGGCGATCAAGGACGTGCAGGTGGTCTCCACCGGATCGCTCGGGCTGGACCTGGCGCTAGGAGTCGGCGGCCTGCCGCGCGGCAGGGTGGTCGAGATCTACGGCCCGGAATCCTCGGGCAAAACCACGCTCACGCTGCAGGTGGTCGCCGAAGCGCAGAAGATGGGCGGCACGGCGGCTTTCATCGACGCCGAGAACGCGCTCGATCCCCAGTACGCCGCCAAGCTCGGAGTCAACATCGATGAGCTGCTGATCTCGCAGCCCGACACCGGCGAGCAGGCGCTCGAGATCGCCGACATGCTGGTGCGCTCGGGCGCTGTCGACGTGATCGTGGTCGACTCGGTCGCGGCGCTCACCCCAAAGGCCGAGATCGAGGGCGAGATGGGCGAGCCGCAGATGGGCCTGCAGGCGCGCCTGATGAGCCAGGCGCTGAGAAAGCTGACCGCCAACATCAAGCGCACCAACACGCTGGTGATCTTCATCAACCAGATCCGGATGAAGATCGGCGTCATGTTCGGCAACCCCGAAACCACCACGGGCGGCAACGCGCTCAAGTTCTACGCCTCGGTGCGGATGGACATCCGGCGCATCGGCTCGATCAAGAAGGGCGACGAGGTGGTCGGCTCCGAGACGCGCGTGAAGGTGGTCAAGAACAAGGTCGCGCCGCCGTTCCGCCAGGCCGAGTTCGACATCATGTACGGCACCGGCATCTCGCGCGAAGGCGAGATCCTAGAGCTCGGCGTGCAGCACGGCATCATCGAAAAGACGGGCGCCTGGTACACCTACAAGGGCGACCGGCTCGGCCAGGGCAGGGACAACGGGCGCGAGTTCCTGAAGGAGAACGCCGAGCTCGCGCGCGAAATCGAGATGAAGGTGCGCGAGGCCGCCGGCGTGGCGCTGCCGCTGCCGGTCGTGCCCGCCGCCAACGAGGAAGCCGAACAGGAGCCCGTCCCTGCGCCCGCGCGCAAACGGGGCTGACGAGC
>JBAUTD010000045.1:0-3116 GCA_049582045.1 Burkholderiales bacterium | reverse complement strand
GCGCGGGCGCGATCGAGCATGCCGAAGTCGAAGTAGGGCCGGCCGCAGCAGACGCGCTCGCGCGGCACCTCGACCGCGCAACCCGCGGCTTCGAGCACCTCCACCGCCGCGAGCGCAGTGCCCGGGCGGAAGTGGTTGTTGAAGGTGTCGGCGAACAGCACGATCCGGTCGCCTTCATGTCGTTTCGGATTGAACTGCGATTGAAATGTTCTCGAAGCGAGCCTGGGCAGATTACGCGCCGCCGCCACGCCCGCGACGCGCTTGGCGATCGAGGCCAGGCCGGGCGTCTGGGTCAGGAAGTTCACGAGCCGCGGCGCGCGCGCCGCGAGCGGCGCCCATTCTCCGATACGCCCCATCGAATGCGCCTGGCGCGGGCGCACATGGCGCTCGTAGTAGTGCGACAGGAACTCCGCCTTGTAGCTCGCCATGTCGGTGTGCGTCGGGCAGTCGCTGCGGCAGCCCTTGCACGCGAGGCACCACTCGAGCGCTTCCTTCACTTCTTCGCTCGCCCAGCCGTCGGTGATCACCTCGCCGCGCAGCATCTCGTTCAGCAGCCGGGCGCGGCCGCGCGTCGAGTAGCGCTCCTCGCCCGTCGCGCGGTAGCTCGGGCACATCGTGCCGCCGGAGGCGGCGCGGCACTTGCCCATGCCGATGCAGTGTTCCGTCGCGCGCGCGAACCCGTCGCCGACCGTGGACCTGAACGCAAGGCGCGTCGCCAGCGTCACCGGCCTGTACTCGGGCCCAAGGCGCAGGTTCTCATCTGCGCGGTAGACCGTGCCGCGCGCGCTGACCAGCTTGCCCGGATTCATCCTGTCGTGCGGGTCCCAGATCGCCTTGAATTCGCGCAGCGCGGCCATCAGCTCCGGGCCGTACATCGCGGGCAGGAATTCGGCCTTGGCCTGGCCGTCGCCGTGCTCGCCCGAAAGCGAGCCGCCGTACTTCACCACCAGCGCCGCCGCGTCGGCGAGGAAGCAGCGCCAGTGCGCGAGGCCCTCCGGCGTGCGCAGCTCGAAGGTGATGCGGGCGTGGATGCAGCCGTCGCCGAAGTGGCCGTAGAGCGAAGTGCGGTAGCCGTAGCGGTCGATCAGCGCCTGGAATTCGCGCAGGTAGTCGCCCAGGCGCAACGGGTCGACCGCAGCGTCCTCCCAGCCGACCACGGGATCGGGGCCGCGCCCGCCAAGGTTGAGCGCGGTCGCCGAGGCGCCCGTCTCGCGCAGGGTCCACATGCGACCGATCATCGCCTTGTCTTCGATCAGCCAATGGCCGACGTCGCCGCGCGCGGCGAGCGCGGCCTCGAGCGAGCGCGCCTGCGCAAGCGCCTCAGACGGCGAATCGGCGCCGAACTCGCACATCAGCCACGCTTTGCCCTGCGGCAGCAGCGCGACGTCCTCGAGCTTGAGGCGCCGCTCGCGCAGGCCGCCGATGATCTTCTCGTCCAGCCCCTCGCAGGCGATCGGCCGCGCGGCGAGCACCTTCGGCACCACGTCGCCCGCCTGGTAGATGTCGGGAAAGCCGAGCACCAGCAGCACGCGGTGCTGAGGGCTCTTGACCAGGGTCGCCTCGGCGGCCAGCGTCAGGGCGCAGGTCCCCTCCGAGCCGACCAGCGCGCGCGCCACGTTGAAGCCGTTCTCCGGCAGGAGCTGATCCAGGTTGTAGCCCGACACGCGCCGCTTGATGCGCGGGAACCGGGCGCGGATCAGGTCGCCGTACTTGTCCGCCAATGCCTTGAGCCGCGCGTAGATCTCGCTCTGGCGGCCGCCCGCCGCGACGATGCGCGCGAGCTCCTCGTCGCTGGTCGGGCCGCACCAGAAGCGCGCACCGTCGTAGGTGAGCACCTCGATGCGCTCGATGTTCTCCACCGTCTTGCCCGCCATCACCGAATGCGGGCCGCAGGAGTTGTTGCCGATCATGCCGCCGAGCGTGCAGCGCGAATGGGTCGCCGGGTCGGGCGCGAAGGTCAGGCGGTGGCGCTCGGCCGCATCGCGCAGCGCATCGCACACCGCGCCGGGCTCGACCCGCGCGCGACGCGCCTGCGGATCGATCTCGAGCACGCGGTTGAGGTACTTCGAGCAGTCGATCACCACCGCGACGTTCACGCTCTGTCCGTTCTGCGCCGTGCCGCCGCCGCGCGCGAGAATCGGCACGCCGTGAGCGCGGCACACCGCGGTCGCCGCGACGATGTCCTCGACCGAGCGCGGCAGCACTACCCCGATCGGGACCTGGCGGTAGTTCGAGGCATCGGCCGAATACGCGGCGCGCGCGCCCGCGTCGAAGCGCACTTCGCCCGCCACCGCGCGCGCCAGCTCCGCCTGGAGCCGCTTCGGGTCGGTCACTTGAGCGTCGCCGGGTCGAGCGTTGCGAGCACCGGCGGAAGCGGGCAATCCAGCGTCGCCGCCACCATGCGCGTGAGCTCCGCCTGCGCCAGAGTGATGATTCCGTCCGCGCTCGCCACTTCGAGGCAGGCCTTGATCACGCGCGGCTTGGCGAGCGGCGCGAGCACGCGCAGCCGCTCGAGCGCCTCGCCGACCCGCGCGGTCGACAAATCCTCGGGCGGCACCGGCTCGCGCACGTTGAGCGACAGGTACTCGGCGCCCTTGGCATACGCAAGCGCGGTGTCGGCAAGCGCGGCGTGCGCCACCAGCGAGAGCACGGTCCTGAGCTCGCCGTCCACCTCGCCAAGGGCGCGGTAGCGGGTCGGGATCGGGTTGCCGGCGCCTTCGCGCAGCTGCTGCCTGAGAAGGGTCGCCAGGACGAATTCGGCCAGCGTCACCTTGCGGTCGGCCTCGACCACCTTCGCGACATCCGCGACCAGCGCGTCGCGCCGGGGCTGGGAAAGTCCCTTCAGCGCCGGCAGCGCGAGGCTGAGAAGCGGCAGCGCGTAGCCGCGATCGAGCCGGCTCGTTTCGGCGTAGGCCTCTCCGACCGCGCGCGAGGCGTCCTCGCCGCGTCTTGCGCGCAACTCGGCGAGCTTCGCCGCGCGCGAGGCCTCGTCGCCGGCGATCGCGAGCGCGAACACCACTTGCTGGGCGCCCTCCGGATCGGCCAGCCGGGCTCGCAGCGTCGGCGGGATTTGCGCCAGCAGGCGCTGCGCGAAGTCGACGTGGGCGGCGGTCGGA
>JBAUTD010000044.1:0-4543 GCA_049582045.1 Burkholderiales bacterium | reverse complement strand
GCCGGTGCGCGTGGACGGGCTGCTCTACAACTGCGCGGCGCTGATCTGCCGCGGCAGGCTGGTGGGCGTCGCGCCCAAGACCTACCTGCCGAACTACCGCGAGTTCTACGAGCTGCGCCAGTTCACGCCGGGCGAGAGCTGCCCGCGGCGCGAGATCGTGCTCGCCGGCCAGCGCGCGCCCTTCGGCACGGACCTGGTGTTCGGCCTGGAGGAGCAGCCGAAGCTCAAGCTGTTCGCCGAGATCTGCGAGGACCTGTGGGTGCCGGCGCCGCCGTCGACTTTCGCCGCGCTCGCGGGCGCGACCGTGATCGCCAACCTGTCGGCCTCCAACGTGGTGATCGGCAAGCACGACTACCGCAGCGAGCTCGCGTCCAACCAGTCGGCGCGCTGCCTCGCCGCCTACCTGTTCAGCGCCTCGGGCCCGGGCGAGTCGACCACCGACCTCGCCTGGGACGGCCACGCGATGATCTGGGAGAACGGCACCCTGCTCGCCGAGTCGAAGCGCTTTTCGGACCAGCCCGGCCTCACTCTGGCCGACATCGATCTGGACCGGCTCGCCGCCGATCGCATGCGGCAGAACTCCTTCGGCCAGTCGCTCGCGCGCCACAAGGGCGAAGTCTCGCGCTTCCGCGAAATCGGCTTCTCGCTCGCGCTGCCCAAGGGCAGGCTGCCGCTCGCGCGCCAGGTCGCGCGCTTTCCCTACGTTCCCGGCGACCCGGCCACGCGCGACGCGCGCTGCGAGGAGGTGTACCGCATCCAGGTCCAGGGCCTGGCCACGCGCATGCGCGCGAGCGGCACCGAGCGGCTGGTGATCGGCGTCTCCGGCGGGCTCGATTCGACCCAGGCGCTGCTGGTCTGCGCGCGCGCGATGGACGAGCTGAAGCTGCCCCGGCGCAACATCCTCGCCTACACCATGCCGGGCTTCGCCACCTCGACCCGCACCCGCAGCCAGGCCTGGCAGCTGATGCGCGCGATCGGCGCGAGCGCGGAGGAGATCGACATCCGCCCCTCGTGCCTGCAGATGCTGAAGGACCTGCGCCACCCCTACGCGCGCGGGCGCAAGGTCTACGACATCACCTTCGAGAACGTGCAGGCCGGCGAGCGCACCAGCCACCTGTTCCGCCTGGCGAACCTGCACGGCGCGCTCGTGGTCGGCACCGGAGACCTGTCCGAGCTCGCGCTGGGCTGGTGCACCTACGGCGTGGGCGACCAGATGTCGCACTACAACGTGAACTCGAGCGTGCCCAAGACGCTGATCCGCTACCTGATCGGCTGGGTGGCGAAGTCGGGCCAGTTCGAGCGCGCGGTCGGGCGCACGCTCGAGCGCGTGCTCGCCACCGAGATCAGCCCGGAGCTGGTGCCCGGGCGCAAGGCCGGCCAGCCGGCCCAGCTGACCGAAGACACCATCGGCCCCTACGCGCTGCAGGATTTCCACCTCTACTACACGCTGCGCTTCGGCTACGCGCCGTCCAAGGTGGCGTTTCTGGCCTGGAACGCCTGGCGCGGCAAGGACGGCTACCGCCTGGGCGAGATCCGCAAGTGGCTCGGCGTGTTCCTCAAGCGCTTCTTCCAGACCAGCCAGTTCAAGAGGAGCGCCCTGCCCAACGGGCCCAAGGTCGGCTCGGGCGGGTCGCTCTCCCCGCGCGGGGACTGGCGCGCGCCCTCGGACGGCGTCGCCGATGCCTGGCTGGCGGAACTCGAGCGGGTTCCAGCACGCGACTGAGATTTGATCAGGGTCAAGCTGCGGCACCTTCGTGCCGCTACGCTGAATTCATGCTTCGCGCCCCGATCCTCGCCGGAATTCGCCTGTCCCTCCTCCCTGCGTACGCGCAGCAGGCGGATGAAGACGAGCCCATCCAAGGCGCGGAGCTGCATTTTTCGCCATGAACCCCGCGCCCTACCTGGGACTGATGACGCTGCTCAGCATCGCGCCGAGCGCGTTCGTCGCGGGCGAGGCGGGGGGCGAACGCAAGGCGCGCATCGCCTCGCTGCGCGAGTTGCGCAAGGAAGTCGAGCACTGGGAACGCCGCAACAATCCCCGCTCCAGCAAGCAGGACGTCGACGACCTGGTCGGCTGGCTCAACCGGAACTTCTACAAGTTCGACGTCTGAAGAGCGCCAGAAAGAAAAACGGGCCGACCCAGAAAAGGGCCGGCCCGTCTTGAAGCACGGTGAAAAGGGGGGGGCCGTACTTCGAGGTCTATCCTAAGGCCGCGCGCTGTCTGGAGTCTGAGCCGGCGCTTACGCTATCCTGAAACTCGGGAATCGCGCAGCGCACCGCATCGTCGACCTTCTCCAGCAGCACGAACTCGAGCTTCGCGCGCGCTTCCGCCGGCACGTCCTCCAGATCCTTCTCGTTGCGCTTCGGCAGCATGACGGTCTTGACTCCCGCGCGCAGCGCGGCGAGCGTTTTCTCCTTCACGCCGCCGATCGGCAGCACCAGGCCGCGCAGCGAGATCTCGCCGGTCATCGCGACGTCGCTCCTCACCGCCTTGCCCGAGAGCAGCGACACCAGCGCGAGGTACATCGCCACGCCCGCGCTCGGCCCGTCCTTGGGCGTCGCGCCCGCCGGAACGTGGATGTGCACGTCGATCTTGTCGAACGCCTCGGACAGGCGGCCCTTGGCGAGCGTGAGCGCGGCCTGCGCCGACTCCTTCATCACCTCGCCCAGCTGCCCGGTGAGGATCAGCTTGCCGCTGCCCGGCACCTTGGTCGCCTCGATGAACAGGATGTCGCCGCCCACCGGCGTCCAGGCGAGCCCCGTCGCAACCCCGGGCACCGCGGTCATCAGCGCGGCTTCGCTCTCGAATCTGCGCGCGCCGAGGATCGGCTGCAGGTCGGCGGCGTCCACCGCGACCGACTCCGCCTTGCCTTCGGCGATCCTCATCGCCACGTTGCGCAGAACCGAGCCGATCTCGCGCTCGAGGTTGCGCACGCCCGCTTCGCGCGTGTAGTCGCGCACGATCGAGGTCAGCGCGGCGTCGCTCAGCGAAGCCTGCTCAGGCTTCAGGCCGTTCGCCTCGAGCTGGCGCCTGACCAGGTAGCGGCGCGCGATCTGGATCTTCTCCTCCTCCGTGTAGCCGGGGAGCTGGATCACCTCCATGCGGTCGCGCAGCGGCCCTGGAATAGTGTCGAGCACGTTCGCGGTCGCGATGAACATCATCTTCGACAGGTCGAAGTCGACGCCCAGGTAGTTGTCGCGGAACTTCGAGTTCTGCTCCGGATCGAGCACCTCGAGCAGCGCCGAGGACGGGTCGCCGTGAAAGCCGCCGGCGCCGACCTTGTCGATCTCGTCCAGCATCAGCACTCCGGCGCGCGACTCGGCGCGGCGGATCGCCTGGATGATGTTGCCCGGCAGCGCGCCGATGTAGGTGCGCCGGTGGCCGCGGATCTCCGCCTCGTCGTGCAGCCCGCCGAGCGCCACGCGCTGGAACTTGCGTCCGGTGGCGCGCGCGATCGACTGCCCGAGCGAGGTCTTGCCCACGCCCGGCGGCCCGACGAAGCACAGGATCGGGCTCTTGCCCTCGGGGTTGAGCTTGCGCACCGCGAGATGCTCGAGAATGCGGCGCTTCACCTTGTCCAGGCCGTAGTGATCCTCGTCGAGGACCTTGCGCGCCTCGGCGATGTCGATCGGCTTGGCTTGCTCGGCCTTCCACGGCAGCTCGGTCAGCCACTCGAGATAGGTGCGCAGCATCCCGTACTCGCCGCCGCCTTCCTGCATGCGCTGCAGGCGCTTCAACTCCTTGTTGGCGTGCTTGGCCACGTCCTCGGGCATGCCCGCCTCGTCGAGCGCCTTCTTCAGCTCCTCGATCTCGGCCGCGGTGTCCTCGCCCTCGCCGAGCTCTTTCTGGATCTGGCGCATCTGCTCGCGCAGCACGTGCTCGCGCTGGCGCTCGTCGAACGCCTTGCGCGTCTGGTCGCCGATCTCCTTCGACAGTTTCAGGATCTCGACCCGGTTGCCGAGCAGCGCGAGCACCTTGTCCAGGCGCGCGCGTACGCTGAAGGCCTCCAACAGCTCCTGCTTCTGCTCCGGCTTCACGTCGAGGAAATTTGCGACCATGTCCGCCAGCGCGCCGGGCGACTCGACGCCCTGCACTACCGCGGCGAGGCCCTCGGGGGCGTTCGGCAGCAGCTCGATCGCGGCCGCCGACTGCGTCTTCAACTGCAGGAAGCGCGCTTCGAGCTCGGCGCCGGACTCCTGCACCTCCTCGATCATCGCCACCCGCGCGACGAGGAACGGCCAGCCCTCGAGGAACTCGAGCACGCGAAAGCGCGACTGGCCCTGCACCACGAGGTGGTGCGCGCCGTCGGGCGCGGTGACGTAGCGCGCGATCTGGCCGGTGGTGCCGACCCAGTGCAGGTCGTCGGGGCCGACTTCGTCCTTGCCCGGGTCGCGCTGCAGCAGGAAACCGACCTGGCGCTCGCCCTTGGCCGCATCCTGCGCAGCGGCGACCGATTTCTCGCGCCCGATCGTCACCGGCGCGATGACGCCGGGGAACAGCACCGTGTTGCGCATCGGGATCAGGGCGATCGCGTCCTCGGGC
>JBAUTD010000043.1:0-3535 GCA_049582045.1 Burkholderiales bacterium | reverse complement strand
CCCCCGCGCCGGACCCGGCCCCAGTGGCGCAGGCGGCTCCCGCCCCGGCTCCCGTGGCCGCACCGCAGCCGGTAGTCGAAAAGGTTTCCCTGAGCGCCGATGCGCTGTTCGATTTCGACAAGGCGGTCCTGCGTCCGAAGGGCCGGGACGCGCTGGATGCCTTCATGGGCAAGTTCCAGGGCGCCGACCTGCAGACGATCTCGGTCGTCGGGCATACCGACCGCCTGGGCAGCCAGAAATACAACCAGCACCTGTCGGAGCAACGCGCGGCAGCGGTGAAAGACTATCTGGTCGCCAAAGGAATCGAGCCGGGTAACGTGCGAACCGAAGGCGTGGGCGAAACGCAGCCGGTCACCACGACCGGCGAATGCAGGGGTGGCAAGCGCAACACGGTCATCAAGTGCCTGCAACCGGACCGTCGCGTCGAGATCGAAGTGATCGGCACCCGGACCACGCAGTAGCAAGCGAAGCAAACATGGAACGAGCGAGAAAGTCTCTTCACCCGCTCGCCTGGGTAGCGGGCATTGCCTTGATCGTGTTCAGCGTGGCCGGCGTCGGCGCTTTCATGGGCTGGATCCCGACCTCGATGGGCGGTTCCGACGACAAGGCGGCGCTCGCGACTCAGGCGGCAAACACTCCGGAGCCGGTGCGCGCGAAAGCGCGTGCCGCCCCGGCGCGGGTGGCGAGCGGCGCGCCCGCACAGGCGAGCAACAAGTGCGCAGACTGTGGCGTGGTCGAATCGGTGCGCGAGGTCGACGTGAAGGGCCAGGGTTCCGGCCTTGGCGCAGTCGGCGGAGCGGTGGTGGGCGGAGTGCTCGGCAACCAGGTCGGCGGCGGGCGCGGTAAGGACGTCATGACCGTGGTCGGCGCAGTCGGCGGAGCGGTTGCCGGCAACGAGGTCGAGAAACGCGTCAAGTCCACCAAGAGCTACGAGATCACGGTGCGTTTCGACGACGGCGCGAGCCGCGCGTTCAGCGAGGCGAACGCGCCCTCGTGGCGTGCAGGCGACAAGGTAAGAGTCGTGAACGGCGCCCTCCAGTCCAACGGCTGAGCGTCCGAAGCAAACAAGCCATTGCAGTCAATCGATGTCTGAACGAGGACTTACAATGAAGACGATGCAAAGGTACGCATTCGGTGCGCTCGCAGCTGCGGTGCTGCTCGGCGCCGGCGGCTGCAGCGGGATGTCGCAGCGCGACCAGAACACCGCGGTCGGCGCCGGCGTAGGCGCAGTCGGAGGATCCATCCTCACCGGCGGCAGCGCGGTCGGCACCATCGGCGGCGCGGCAGTCGGCGGCGTGATCGGCAATCAGGTCGATACCGGCGATCATCGGCGCAGATAACACAACGATGTGTGCGGCAACGCACAGATCGGATTCGAACGCTGAGGCAGTATATCGATGGGTGTTCGCGCTCCTCCTCCCCTGACGAACACCTGCAGCACCGGGCCCGGAACGGCGATCCTGTTCCGGGCCTATCTTTATGTTCGATGCTGCACGGAACGCTATGGCAGCACCGCTCTATGATTCCAAATTACCTTGAGGAAGCGAAATGAGCTTGGGAACGATTCTTCTGATTGTCTTGGTTCTGGCATTGCTCGGTGTCATTCCAACGTGGCCGCATAGCAGGCAATGGGGTTACGCGCCCAGCGGCATCGTCGGCGTGATCCTGGTAGTGTTCCTGATCCTGTTCCTGCTCGGCAGGGTCTGAAATATGAAACCCGCCTACAAGGTGATGACCGCGATGGCCGCGAGCGCGCTGATGCTTGGGCTGCTCGGCTGCCCCCAGAAAGAGGGCCCGGCCGAGCACGCCGGGAAACAGGTGGACAAAGCGATGGACTCGGCCGGAAGACAGATCGAGAAAGCCGGTGAAAGCGTCCGCGACGCGGCCAAGGGCGACGGGAAGTAGGCCCGCGCCTCGCGGGTTGATCGTCGGTCCTGCGCTCGTCAGCGCTCGCCGTCGTGCATGTCTCTGACGACCTGGTAGCAGGCGCAGGCCGCCGCTTCCAGGCCCACGCGGTCTAGCACGGCAATATCGCCGCGACTGTAGCTGATCAGCTTTCGCTCCTGCAGCGCGTGCGCCGCCTTGGTGACGCCCACGCGCCGCACGCCCAGCATGTGGCCGAGGAATTCGTGCGTCAGCCGGAATCGATCCGATTTCACTCGGTCGTGGGTCATCAGCAGCCAGCGCGCGAGACGCTCCTCGACCACGTGGAACCGGTTGCACGCGGCCGTCTGCGAGATCTGCGCCATCAAGGTATGGGTATAGCGGTACAGCTCGCGCTGCAGCGGCGGGCTGCGCCGGAACTCCTTCAGGAACCGCGCCGCCGCCATTCGCATCGCGCTCCCCGTGCCCTGCACCAGGGCGCGCACTGCCGACACGTCGTGACCCAGCACCAGCGGAACACCAACCACTCCGTCGCGCCCGATGAGCCCGACTTCGAGAGCCAGGTGCCCGTCCACGAGCGTGAGCAGCGACACCAGGGAAGTTCCGGGAAAGAACACGTGGCGGATCGCTTCGCCCGGCTCGTAGAGCACGTCGCCGAAGGTCAGCGTGACCGGCTCGAACCCGGGCAGCAGCCGCCGGTACTCCCTGCCGGGCAGGGCGGCGAGCAGGCTGTTCGGGGCGCGCGGCGCGAGCATGCCCGCAAGGCTAGTTCGAATATCGGGCAGCGTATGTACGGCAACGCACGGATTGATGATCTCAGACGGAACACGATTCGCGCATCCATTCGATTGCGGCGCGGAACTTGGAGGCAACATGAATCGGGTTCGCTTTTACGGCATCTGCAGGCAGCTCAGCGGGACGGTGACGGAACGCTGGGGCATGCTGACCGGCAATCCCCTCGCGGTGGCCGCCGGCAGGCGCGATCGGCTCACGGGCAGGATCGAGGCGCAGCGCGGCGCCCTGAAGCAGCAGGCCGATCGGCAACTCGCGGACTTCATCAGCCGCAACCGCGGCTGGAAGACGCTGTCGCGGCACTGAGGCTCAATTCAACGCACAACCGGAGATTTCAATCATGCAACAGCTCAAGCGTCTTTCCGCCCTTTTCTTCGCCTTCGTGCTGCTGTCCGCGTTGGGTTGCGCGGCCACGCCCACGCAGGAAGGAACGGGACAATACGTCGACGATTCCGTCATCACGACCAAAGTGAAAGCGGCGATCTTCAACGAGCCCTCGCTGAAGGTGGCGGAAATCAACGTCGAGACCTACAAGGGCGTGGTGCAGTTGAGCGGCTTCGTGAGTTCCCGCACCGACATGAGCAAGGCGGTCGAGGTTGCGCGCGATGTAAAGGGCGTGACGTCCGTCAAGAATGACATGCAGTTGAAGTGATCCCGGCGGCAAAGCCCCGCTGGCAGCAGCATCTACCCAGATGAAACCGCAATTCACGGATGAATTCAGGTACCCGCGGAGCTACGTCCGCTCCGATTCCACCGACATCGCGAAGACCTGGGCGGCGGCGCGCAAGAGACTCAAGCAGGAGAGATGCCTGAGCGAGAGCAACGTGCGCAAGCTAAGACCGGTCGAGGGCGCAAAAAG
>JBAUTD010000042.1:0-1874 GCA_049582045.1 Burkholderiales bacterium | reverse complement strand
GCGTCGCTACGCCCGTGCGCGTGCCGAAGGGGTCATGGCCATGGACGCTGCAGTGCATGGCCTTTACCGCCTGTTCGCGGCCGAGGGCCGGGCCGTTTCGCTGTTGCGCAATGCCGGATTGAACTTGACCGACCGGGTTCCGGTCTTAAAAAACATTCTCATGCGCCAGGCAATGGGCTGAGGCGCGCCGGAGACCGTCTGATGCTTGTCCGAATCTTGGCGCTTGCCGCCCTCTGCCTTGCCGTCCTGCCCGCGCGCGCCGATGAGGCGCAGATCCGCAAGGTGATTGAATCGAAACTCGACGGCGCGCAGATCGAGAGCGTGCAGCCGGTGCCTGTGCTCGGCTTGTACGAGGTCGTGATTCGAGGCGAGGACGGCCCGCGAATCGTCTACACCGACGCTCAGGCGACGAGCATCATCCTGGGCAGCATTTACGACGTCCGGCACAACCGCAATTTGACCGAAGAGCGCATGAACAAGCTGCTCGCGATCAATTTCGATTCGCTGCCGACGCAGGACGCGGTCAAGATCCGGCGCGGGAGCGGGCGCCGCGTGCTGGCGATGTTCTCCGATCCTTACTGCCCCGCGTGCCAGCAATTCGAGAAGGAGCTCGCGCGGATCGATGACATCACGATCTACGTGTTCATGTATCCGGTAATACACCCCGAACTGGCGGAGCAGTCGCGGGCGATCTGGTGCTCCCCGGATCGTTCCAAGGCATGGCTGGACCTGGCGCTGCGCGGCAAGCGTCCGACCGCCAATGCGGACTGCGCCAACCCGCTCGAGAGAAACCTCGTCCTCGGCCATCGGCTCGGGGTGAATTCGACGCCTACCCTGTTTCTCGCCAACGGCGAACGCTTGCGCGGCGGGCTGTCCTCGGCGCATCTGGCGGCGACGCTGGACGACGTCTATCGCGACATGAAGGCGGCGAAGGTCGCCAAGTAGCCCGCTAGGGGCGCGGCAGCGGCTCGCCGCGCGGCCACAGCAGCCACATCCTGCCCTGCTGGCGCATCCGCCCGGCAAACCCCCCGGCGTCGTCGCCGCTGCCCCAGAAGAGGTCCGCGCGCACCGCGCCGCGAATCGCGCCCCCGGTGTCCTGCGCGATGACCAGCTGCTGGAGTGGAATGTTCGACAGAGGGAGCGTGCTCGCCAGATAGACCGGGGCGCCGAGCGCGTAGAAGCGCCGATCCACCGCAATGCTGTACGTGGCGCTCAGTGGCGCCCCCAGCGCGCCAGTCGGCCCGCCGCTCGCCGGCAAATCGCGAAAGAACACGTAGCTCGGATTCTGGTCGAGCGCCTGCTGCAGCGACTCGGGGTGGGCCTGAGCCCACGCTTTGATGCCCTGCATCGATGCCTGCTCGAGCGGCAGCTCGCCTTGGGCGACCAGATAGCGGCCGAGCGACCTGTAGGGGTGGCCATTCTGGTCCGCGTAGCCGACGCGAATGCGATCGTCGTCACCAAAGCGGATCTGGCCGCTGCCCTGAATCTGGAGGAAGAACAGCTCGACCGGATCGGCGACCCACGCGATCACCGGCGCCTTGAAGCCGTCGTCGTTAGCGTCGATCTCGGAGCGGGAGTAGTAGGGCACCAGCTTGCGGCCTTCGAGCCGCCCGCGCAGACGCATACCCTTGAGTTCCGGGTACAGGCCGGCAAGGTCCACGTCGATGAGGTCGTCGGGAATGCCGTAGACCGGGTAGCGGAAACGATCGGTGCGTTCCCGGCTGCCCTCGAGCACCGGCTCGTAATAGCCGGTAACCAGTCCCGTGTTCGTGCCGTCAGGGGCGATGACCGCGTAGGGTACGAACATCGTCTGGAAGAACTCGCGCGCGGCGGCCTCGTCGTCCGGCGGCACCGCCCGTGCCGCGGCGCAGGCG
>JBAUTD010000041.1:0-2557 GCA_049582045.1 Burkholderiales bacterium | reverse complement strand
GCCCGGTCCAGGCGAAAAAGCCGGCGGCGCCGGGCAAGGGCAAGCCCGTGCAGAAGCCCGTCGCGGTCGCCGCGGCGGCGCCCGAGGCCAAGGCGGGCAAGAAGGTTAAGGCAAAGATTCAGAACACCAAGCAAGCGCTCGACCTGCTCGAGGCCAAGGTGAATGCCGGCCTCAAGGCGGCCAAGGAGAAAAAGGGCCGCGGCGGGCGCAAGGCCCGGCGCGAGGAGTGGCTCGCGGCGGCCGCGGAGATGCCGAAGGAAGACGCCGAGGCGCGCCGCACGCGGCTCAAGACCCTGATCAAGCTCGGCAAGGACCGCGGCTTCCTGACCTATGTCGAGATCAACGATCACCTGCCGGACGACCTGGTCGACGCGGAGCAGATCGAGTCGATCATCTCGACCTTCGCCGACATGGGCATCCAGGTCTACGACCAGGCGCCCGACCAGGAATCGCTGCTGATCACCGAGTCCGCGCCGGTCGCCTCGAACGACGAGGACGTCGAAGAGCAGGCCGAAGCCGCGCTCTCAACCGTGGACTCCGAATTCGGCCGCACCACCGATCCGGTGCGCATGTACATGCGCGAGATGGGCTCGGTCGAGCTGCTCACGCGCGAAGGCGAGATCGAGATCGCCAAGAGGATCGAAGAGGGTCTGCGCCACATGGTGCAGGCGATCAGCGCCTGCCCGACCACGATCCACGAGGTGCTCGATCTGGCCGAAAAGGTGGAAAAGGAAGAGATGCGCATCGACGAGGTCGTCGATGGCTTGATCGACCCCAACGCCAAGGACGAGTTCGACCCGAAGAAGGCCGAGTCCGAGCAGGAAGAGGACGAGACCATCGAAGAGGAGATCGAGGAAGAAGAAGACGACGACGGCGCGGCGGCGCGCGCGAGCCTGCTGCAGCTGCGCACCGAAGCGCTGGAGAAATTCGCCCGCATCCGGCGCCTGAACGAAAAGATGAAGCGAGCGCTCGAGAACAAGGGTCCGCGCGACAAGGACTACGTGCGCGCCCGCGAGCAGACCACCAACGAACTGATGACGATCCGGTTCACCGCCCGCACGGTCGAGCGGCTGTGCGACAGCGTGCGCAGCCTGGTGGACGATATCCGCTCGCGCGAGCGCGAGATCCACAATATCTGCATCGAAAAGGCGCAGATGCCGCGGCAGCATTTCATCAAGGTGTTCGCCGGGACCGAGGGCTCCAAGCGCTGGCTGACCAGCGAGCTGAATGCCGGGCATGCCTGGAGCGAGGCGCTGGTTCGCGTCGAGCCCGCGATCCTCGAGCTGCTCGGCAAGATGCAGGCCGTGCAGCAGAAGATCGGCATCCCGATCCGCGACCTGAAGGAGATCAACAAGCAGATGTCGACCGGCGAGGCCAAGGCCCGCCGCGCCAAGCGCGAGATGACCGAGGCCAACCTGCGCTTGGTGATCTCGATCGCGAAGAAGTACACCAACCGCGGGTTGCAGTTCCTCGACCTGATCCAGGAGGGCAACATCGGCCTGATGAAGGCGGTGGACAAGTTCGAATACCGCCGCGGCTACAAATTCTCGACCTACGCCACATGGTGGATTCGCCAGGCGATCACGCGCTCGATCGCCGACCAGGCGCGCACCATCCGCATCCCGGTGCACATGATCGAGACCATCAACAAGATGAACCGCATCAGCCGCCAGATCCTGCAGGAGACCGGGCAGGAGCCCGACCCGGCGACACTCGCGGCCAAGATGGAGATGCCCGAGGAGAAGATCCGCAAGATCCTCAAGATCTCGAAGGAGCCGATCTCGATGGAGACGCCGATCGGCGACGACGACGATTCGCACCTGGGCGATTTCATCGAGGACCAGTCGACCATGGCACCGTCCGACGCCGCGACCTACTCGTCGCTTCGCGATGTCACCAAGGATGTGCTGGATACGCTCACCCCCCGCGAGGCCAAGGTCCTGCGCATGCGCTTCGGCATCGAGATGTCCACCGACCACACGCTGGAAGAAGTCGGCAAGCAGTTCGACGTCACGCGCGAGCGCATCCGCCAGATCGAGGCCAAGGCGCTGCGCAAGCTGCGCCATCCTTCGCGCTCGGAGCGCCTGAAGAGCTTTCTCGACCAGGAAGGTTGATCGGGACCGGCAGGCAACCGAAGGGCCGCGCGAGCGGCCCTTCCCATTTTGGAGGAGAGATTCGTGAGCAAGCAGGTTGACTACTATTTCTCGCCGTCCTCGCCGTGGACCTACCTGGGCCACGATCGTTTCGCCGAAATGGCACGGCGCCATGGAGTGCAGGTCGCAGTCAAGCCGGTCGACTACGGCGTGATTTTCCCGCAGTCGGGCGGGCTGCCGCTCGGCAAGCGCGCGCCGCAGCGTCAGGCCTACCGCCTGATGGAGCTCAAGCGCTGGAGGGAACACATCGGCGTTCCACTTACCGTGCAGCCGAAGTTCTTCCCTGTCGACGCCAACCCAGCGGCGCTTGCGATCGTCGCCGCCGCGCCGTCGGGCGCCGAGGCCCAGATGCGGCTCGCAGGCGCGATTCTGCGTGCGCTGTGGGCAGAAGAGCAGAACATCGC
>JBAUTD010000040.1:0-3169 GCA_049582045.1 Burkholderiales bacterium | reverse complement strand
GGGTGATGTAGGGCGGCAGCGGGACCTCGCCGCAACGCTCGAGAAGCTCCGCCGCGCTGCCCTCCGCGAAGCGCAGGCGATACAGGTCGTCCTCGCGCCCGAGCACCTGCGCACGCGCGCCGTCGCCCACCACGAGCTCGCTACCGTGGCGCGGCGGGTGGCTGGCGCGGATGAGCGCCAGCACCTCCCGTTCGCCGAGCAAGCGCTCGACGAAAAGCTCGATCCGCCCACCCGTGCTCTTGCGCCCGGCGAGCCGCGCCTTGATCACTCGGGTGTCGTTCAGCGCCAGCACGTCGCGCGGACCCAACAGGCGCGGCAGGTCGGCGAACAGGAGGTCCTCGAGCGCGCCCGTGCGCCCGTCGAGGTGCAGGAGGCGGCTTCGGGTGCGCTCGGCCGCGGGATGCTGCGCGATAAGCTCTTCGGGCAGCGCATAGTCGAACTCGGCGACGCGCATGGCGCCGCATTATAGGGCTGGCGCTTTCCGTCTCTCGCGAACTCCGGGATAATCCCGTCGCATCGCGCCGGAATGGCGGAACAGGCAGACGCAGCGGACTCAAAATCCGCCGGTGGCGACACCATGAGAGTTCGAGTCTCTCTTCCGGCACCAGCTTCGCGCTCGGCGCGGCGCGTCGTCCGAGGCGCGATCGCGTTCGTCAAGGAATGCAAAAATGGCTGAAAAAGTCGCGCCTTACGGCGTTTTTTGCTTGCTAGACTTCGCATGAGCCCGGGCGTAGGCTTGGGCGCGATACCGAGGGGGATCCGCGTGGCCCAGGCTCAGATCAGGGCTCTGCCGTTGGCCCGAAACACCGTCATGGTGGTCGACGATCAGTCGACCGGACGTGCCATCCTGGAGCAGGTCGTGCGCAGCCTCGACGAGCGCGTAGGGGTGGAGGGCTTTGCGCGTCCCATCGACGCGGTGGTTTGGGCCACGCGCCACATCGCGGACCTGGTGCTGGTCGACTACATGATGCCCGATATGGACGGCATCGAGTTCGTCAGACGCCTGCGCGCGCTGCCCGGATACGAGCACGTACCGATCGTGATGGTTACGGTACACGACGACCGCAAGGTGCGTTATTCCGCGCTCGATGCAGGGATAACGGACTTTCTGGCCAAGCCGATCGACGCGCGCGAGTGCCTGGCGCGCTGCCGCAACCTGCTCACCCTGCGCCGCCAGCAGCTCGCGCTCGAAGACCGCAAGCGCCTGCTCGAGGGCATGGTCGAAGAGGCGACGCGCGAGGTGCGCGAGCGCGAAAAGGAAACCCTGCTGCGCTTGGCGCGCGCAGGCGAATTCCGCGACGCCGAGACCGGCTACCACTTGATTCGCATGGCGCGCTACTCGCGCCTGACCGCCGACGCGATCGGGCTCGAGCGCAACGAAGCCGAGACCATCGAGCTGGCGGCCCCGCTGCACGACATCGGCAAAATCGGCATCCCCGACCAGATTCTGCTCAAGCCAAGCCGGCTCGATGAAGCCGAATGGGCCGTGATGCAACGCCACCCCGTGATCGGCCACGAGATACTCAAGGGCAGCGCGTCGAAGTACGTGCGAATGGGCGCGTTGATCGCCCTCGGGCATCACGAGAAATACGACGGTTCCGGCTACCCCAACGGGCTGGTCGGCGACCACATCGTGCTTTGCGCGCGAATCGTCGCCGTGGCCGACGTCTACGACGCGCTCACGTCCGTGCGGCCGTACAAGAAGGCCTGGTCGAGCGAGGACGCGTTCGCGCACCTGCGCGCCCAGCGAGGGGCGCATTTCGATCCGCGCCTGGTAGATGCTTTCCTCGGCATGCGCGACGAGGTGTTGCGCGTGCAGCGCGATTGGAGCGATATGCCTGCGGCGGGGACGGGCGGCGCGTAATGCGGACTCTGACCGACCTGTTCGGAAGTCTGCGGGCAAGACTGGCGGACCGCCCAGACAGCGAGCACGAGCAGGCAATCGTGCGTCTCATCATCGGCGTGCTGATTGTCCTGTATTTCCTCCCGGACATTTCGAAACCCGGGGGGACGCAGGTGCTCTACGTCGAGAGCGCATATGTCGCCATCGGTGCGCTCATCTTCCTGCTCATTCTCTTCTCGGCTGCGGCGTCTCCCGCACGGCGCGTGCTCGCGCTTCTCACCGACCTTTCGACGTTGACCTGGTACATGGCTTTCTTGGGCGAGCGGGCCGCCCCGCTGTTCCTGGTCTATGTTTGGGTGACGCTTGCCAACGGGTTTCGATTCGGCCAGCAATACCTGCTGATCTCGCTCGGGCTGAGCGTCACGGGATTCTCGGTGGTTCTGTCGCTAAGTGACTTCTGGCGCGCGCATCTCGCATTTGGTTCCTGGCTGCTGTTCGGTTTTATTACGTTGTGTCTTTACGTTCGTTCGCTGGTAACCAAGCTGTTCGATGCGCTGGCACGCGCCGAAGCGGCAAACCAGGCCAAACGCCGGTTCATCTCGGTGGTCAGTCACGAGATGCGTACGCCGTTGAACGCAATCATCGGCATGTCCGATCTGCTGCGCGATACGTCGCTAAATCGCGAGCAGGCCGACATGCTGCAAACACTGCGAGGCTCGGCGCGGGTAATGCTCGGGCTGGTCGAAGACGTGCTCGATTTCTCGAAGATCGAGGCAGGCAAACTCGCGCTCGACAATTCGGACTTCGATCTGCATGCCTTGGTCAATAGCACCTCCCGCATAATTGCTTCTCAGGCGCAGGCGAAGAATGTCGATTTTGTCGTTTCGATCATGCCTGAAGTCCCACCGGCGGTTCGCGGCGACCCGCACTATCTCCGGCAAATCCTGATCAATCTGGCCGGCAATGCGGTGAAATTTACCGAACAAGGAAGCGTGACCCTGCACGTTGCGGCGCAAGAGGAAACCGAGACCAAGGTACGTCTGAAGTTCTCGGTCCGGGACACCGGCATAGGCATTTCGCCGGAGGCGCAGGCGAGGATCTTCGAGAGCTTCGCACAAGGCGAGCAATCGACAACGCGCCGCTTTGGCGGCACAGGACTGGGCACCACGATCGCGAAGCAGCTGGTGGAGCTGATGGGCGGGCGCATAGGTCTGGAGAGTGCCGTCGGGCTGGGTAGCACGTTCTGGTTCGAGATCGACCTGGAGAAGCAGCCGGAGCGGGCGGGGGTCGTCGCGGGCGAGCTTGCCGGCGCCCGCGTAATGCTGA
>JBAUTD010000039.1:0-1865 GCA_049582045.1 Burkholderiales bacterium | reverse complement strand
CGCCTACCCGGCGCACCTCTCGGGCGGGCAGCAGCAGCGGGTGGCGATCGCGCGCGCGCTGGCGATGCGCCCCAAGCTGATGCTGTTCGACGAGCCGACCTCGGCCCTGGACCCCGAACTGGTGGGCGAGGTGCTCAATGTCATGCGCGGGCTGGCCGAGGACGGCATGACGATGATCGTCGTGACGCACGAGATGGCCTTCGCGCGCGACGCGGGCGACACCGTCGCCTTCATGGACGGGGGCGTGATCGTCGAGTCCGGGCCGCCGGGCGAAATCCTGGCGCGGCCGCGCCACGAGCGCACGCGATCGTTCCTCGCGCGAATCATCGGCGCGCGCGGCTGAGCGCGCGCAGGGCGGCTATTTCGCCGGCAACAGCAGCCGCGGCGCGCTGGGGCTGGGAGGCTCCGGCTGCGGGTTCAGCTGCGGGTTCACCGAGCGCATCGCGCCGGGCTTTTGCGAGCTCTGCCCCTGCGCCGGCAGCGACTGACCTGGCGGAATCGAATATTTGCCGGCCTCGACGGGCTCCTGGACGGTGAAGCTGCGCCACGCCGTCCACGGCCCGTAGGCATTCCCGGGACTGTAATGCTCCCGAAGGCGAAACCAGTACCGGTAGCCGATCTTGCGGCTGTGCGGCCTCATCACGTCGAAGCTCCACATCCCGTGGATGCTCGGGCCGCTCTCGATGGTCGGCGAGTAGCCTCCGAACAGCCCGATCGCGTTGTTCCAGGGCGCGCGGGCGGTCGGAAACCCTCCGGGCTCGTTCTCGGCGGTCACGACGGCCGCCCGCTGCCATTGGACGTCGCAGCACGACCAATCCGGGTAGCGCGCGTGGGCCGGCAGGGTGACGGAATTGCCGATCGGATTGGCGTGGAAAACCTGGCCTTCCGACGGCGCGGCGACGACCGGCGGCGCGAGCCCCCGCATGACGACCTGAGTGCCGAGTCGACTCCGGTCGGCGAGCGCACCTTTGCCGCCGATCGGCTTGCCGATAGTCGCGCTGCCGATCAAGGTGTGGTGCCAGGCGCTCCACGAGCCCTGTACGCCGGAGCTCGAAATCAGGCGCGCCCGCACGTACCAGTTTCCCTGCAGCCACTGGGCGGTGTCCGCGGCCGAGGTGTCGTGCGTGTTGTACTGGTGAACGGCCGTGACCCCGTATTTGACGTCGACGCTCACCTGTCCCGAATCGGGTGAAATCACTCTCGGAGTCGTCGTCAGCGTCGGCTCGCAGCCCTGCACCGGCCAGGGCTCGGCGTTGCTGTCGTCGGACGGCCGGCCGCTCGTGCCGGGCTGGCAATGCAGCAGTTCCAGGGCGTAACTCTTCACCTCGCCCTTCGGATAGGAAAAACCGAGATTGAAAGGCTGGCTGGTCGAGATCGCCGACGGCCCCTGCAAGGTCGGCGTCGGCGGCTTGGAAGAATCCGCCAGGGACAGTCCCGGCTGCAGCGCCAGGCCGAAGGCGATCGTCAGGCCGCCGGTCATGAATCTCAGAGTTTGCCTGTGCATCCTTCGCCTCCCGAATGTGCCTGGATCGGCCAGCGGCCGCCTGCTGCGGATTGTCATCGCGCTGATGTCGATCGATAGGTCGTCTTTCTATTACAAGGGGTTCAATGTCTTCGCAACAAACTTTGCCGCCGGAGGTCCGAAGCGGCACTAAATCACGGCGCCCGACCAGCGCGCCGAATCACTTCAAGCGCGGAACCGCGGGCGTATTTGCCCGCGGTTGCATGTGCAAGCCCGGCGCGTCGGCCGCCTGCTTGGCGCGTGCGATCTCGCGCTCGGCCTGTTCGATGAGACGGATGGCGCGTTCGCGGTGCGCGCCGACGGCGGGAGCGTCGGAGGCGTTCGCCGCCGCGTTCAGCAGGGC